>SKYW01000156.1 GCA_007127695.1 Balneolales bacterium
CCTGGACGGGGAAATTGCCGGACAAGTTACACCGGAAATTGTCGTAGACAGAATTGGGAGAATGATACAAAATGACACCTGAAGAATTCAAAAAAATCGGTGAAGCGCATCAGAAAAAGCGTGAAGGCTTTGAATACAACATCAATGTCTGTACGGCTGCGGCCTGCGTTTCCCTGCAAAGCGAAAAAGTAAAGGAAGCGCTGACCAAGCAGGTCAAGGAGCAGGAGAAAAAGGATGTCTGCAGGGTCAGCGGCACGGGCTGTCTGGGACTGTGCGCTTCCGGACCCCTGGTCATCATCAACAATGATCAGGCGCTTTACGGTGGAGTAAAGCCGGATGATGCCCCTGACATTGTGAAAAATATTGACAAAAAGCCGGTCAAAAGGCTGCAGATACCGGCGGACATGCCGTTTTTTGCGCGTCAGACCAAAATTGCCCTGGAGCACTGCGGCAAGACCGATCCGGAGGTGATCGGCGATTACCTGGCCATGGAAGGATATGAGGCCCTGTACAACTGCCTGACCACCATGGAGCCCGTTGATGTAATTGACACGATGGTGAAGAGCGGCCTGCGCGGTCGTGGCGGTGGCGGCTACCCTGTCGGACTCAAATGGAGTACGGTCCACAAGGCGGTCGGCGGTAAAAAATTTGTCATCTGTAATGCGGATGAGGGCGACCCTGGTGCCTTCATGGATCGAAGTATGCTGGAAAGCGATCCGCACAGTATTGTCGAGGGCATGGCCATCGCCGGTTACGCTGTGGGCGCATCGCACGGGTATGTCTATATCCGTGGTGAATATCCGCTGGCCATCAAGCGTCTCAGGGCAGCCATCCGGCAGGCAGAACGCCAGAACTTCCTGGGTAAAAACATATGCGGCACCCCGTTCAGCTTTGACGTGGAAATCCGGTTGGGAGCCGGCGCCTTTGTCTGTGGCGAAGAGACGGCCCTGATCGCATCCATCGAAGGCAAGCGCGGCACACCACGGCCTCGTCCACCCTACCCGGCACAATACGGGATATGGGGACATCCCACATTGATCAACAACGTGGAAACGTTTGCCAATATCAGCCCGATCGTCCGCAAGGGCGCCGACTACTACGCAAGCATCGGAACCGAGCGGAGCAAGGGCACCAAGGTATTCGCTTTGGCCGGCAGCATCAACAACACCGGACTTATCGAAGTGCCGATGGGCATCACGCTGCGAGAAATTGTCTTCGACATCGGTGGCGGTATCCTGGGCGGCAAAAAATTCAAGGCGGTCCAGACGGGAGGACCGTCCGGTGGCTGTATCCCGGACGAGTATCTGGACATGAAAGTGGATTACGAATCGCTGGCACAGGTCGGATCCATCATGGGGTCCGGCGGTATGATCGTCATGGACGAGACGTCATGTATGGTCGACGTTGCGAAATACTTTATGGATTTCTGCCGGTCGGAATCCTGCGGAAAATGCGCCCCGTGTCGCGTCGGAACCGCCCAGATGTACAATCTGCTGAATCTTATCTCACAGGGCAAGGCAACCATGTATGACATGGAGCTGCTTGAGGAGCTTTGCGATGTGGTCAGGAATACCAGTTTGTGCGGACTCGGCCAGACGGCTGCGAATCCGGTGCTCAGTACCATCCGCTTTTTCAGGGATGAGTATCTGGCTCATATCAACGATAAAAAGTGTCCGGCCGGTGTATGTGCCATTGAACATAAAGAGGAAGCAGTATTATGAGTTCATCAGTAAAAATCAAAACCCTGACGATCGATGAAAGACAGGTCGGAGCGCGGGAAGACCAGACCATCCTGGAAGTGGCCCGCGAAAATGGAATAAAAATTCCGACTCTGTGTTATCTGAAAGGCCTTTCGCCCTACGGCGGATGCCGAATGTGTATTGTGGAAATTGCCGGATCGCCCAAGTTGCTGCCATCCTGCATGACGACGGTGGAAGAAGGCATGGTCGTATCCACCAACACGGACAGGATCAAAAAATACCGGAAAAACCTGCTTGAGCTCTATTTTTCGGAGCGCAACCATGTCTGTTCCGTATGTGCCTCAAACGGCTACTGCGAACTGCAGACAATGGCACAGAAAGTGGAAATGTCCCACGTCCACTTCCCTTATATGTACCCGCATCTCGGCGTTGATGCCACCCACGAGCGCTACGTCCTGGATCACAACCGGTGCATCGCATGTACGCGATGCGTGAGGGTGTGTGACGAGATTGAAGGTGCGCATACCCTGGACATCAAGGACCGGGGCATCGACGTACGGATCATCACCGACCTGGATCATCCCTGGGGTGAATCGGAGACATGCACGCAGTGCGGCAAGTGTGTCCATGTGTGCCCCACAGGTGCCCTGATCGAAAGAGGAAAGTCGGTTGGTGAAATGTCAAAACGTAAACAATTATTGCCCTATTTGACGAAAATGCGGGAGGCTCACGAATGAAAAAGAAACTGAAACTTGCAACGCTCTGGCTGGACGGTTGTTCCGGCTGCCACATGTCCCTGGTGGATGTGGATGAGCGCCTTATTGAAGTAGCTGAAATCTATGACATCGTGTTTAGTCCGCTCGTGGATGTGAAGGATTTCCCTGAAAACGTGGATGTCACCCTGCTGGAAGGGGCCATCAGCACGGATGAGGATGTGGAAATGGTGAAGCGGGTCCGCAAGAGCACAAAGACCCTTATCGCATTCGGTGACTGTGCGGTGACCTCCAACGTGCCCTCCATGCGCAATCATTTCAAGTTGGAGGATGTCTTCAAGCGGGGATACCTCGAGACTACGCCCGGCAACGACATTATTCCGGATGAAAAAATCCCGAAACTGCTGGAGAAGGCCTACCCGGTGCATCACTTTGTACACGTGGATGTGTTTCTGCAAGGATGTCCGCCCTCAGCAGACAACATTTTTTACACCCTGGTGGAAATAGCGGAGGGAAGAACTCCCGAGCTATCACTACGAACACGATTTGGATAGGAGAATTATTTCATGTCTAGAACCATAACTATTGAGCCCATTACCCGGATTGAGGGTCATGGAAAGATCACATTGATGCTGAATGACAGCGGTACTGTCGACAATGCGCTCTTTCAGGTAACCCAGTTCCGGGGATTCGAAAAACTTAGCGAAGGACGCCGGTTCCGTGAGATGCCGTCGCTTATGGCACGTGTTTGCGGTATCTGTCCGGTCGCGCACCTGATTGCAGGCGCCAAGGCGTGCGACAATATCCTGGCAGTGAAAGTGCCGGAGACCGGAGCCCTTATCAGGCAGGCCATCAATCTTGGTCAGATCGTCCAATCGCACGCATTGAGCTTTTTCTACCTCTCTGTTCCCGACCTGGTGATGGGCTTCGATGCCAATCCCATGGAGCGGAACATCCTGGGAGTTCTGAAAAAGAACCCGCAGATGGCCAGTGACGGCATCCGTCTGAGAAAATTCGGACAGACGATCATCGAAATGCTGGCCGGCAGACGGGTGCATCCCGCAGCCATCATCGCCGGCGGTGTTTCCGATCCATGCAGCCAAGAGGTGCGCGACAAGATCCTGTCCGACATCCCCGAAATGCTTCGGATCGTCCAGCGCAATCTCGACTGGTACAAGCAGGCGCTCAGCCAGAGCGGCACTTCGTCACTGCGTGTGTCGAAATTCGTTGACGAGATCCGCTCGTTCGCCAACATGAAATCCCTGTTCATGGGACTGGTGAACGACGAAGGCGAGCTGGATTTCTATGACGGCAAAATCCGCTTTGTCGATTCCTCACGCAAGATCGTGGCGGACAAACTGGAACCGGCCGACTATCAGAATTACATTGCCGAGCATGTGGAGAAGTGGACCTATCTGAAGTTCCCCTACTACAAGCCGATGGGATATCCGAAAGGCATGTACCGCGTAGGTCCGCTTGCGCGCCTGAACGTCATCGACCGCTGCGGTACACCCCAGGCGGATCTTGAGCTGTCGGAATTCCGCGGACTTTCAAGCGGTGCCGTACTCAGCTCGTTCTACTACCACCATGCGCGGCTGATCGAGATCCTCTACTCGCTGGAAAAACTGGAACAGCTGCTTTCAGAACCCGCATTCACAGGCAGTAAGACAAGGGCTATTGCCGGACCGAACAACCTTGAAGGCGTAGGCATGGCCGAGGCTCCGCGCGGCACCCTTATCCACCATTACAAAGTGGATGAGCATGGTGTGATGGAGTGGGCCAACCTGATCATTGCCTCCGGACACAACAACATGGCGATGAACCATGGCATCATGCAGGTGGCAAGGCAGTTTGTGAAAGGCGAGAAGGTCAAGGAAGGAATGCTCAACCGGGTGGAAGCGGTCATCAGGGCGTTTGACCCGTGCCTGAGCTGTTCCACGCACGCTGCCGGCAAAATGCCGCTCAAGATAGAACTTACCCGACCGGATGGTGAAGTGATTCACACACTGACTCAGGGGTAAATCCGGTCTCCGGGGAGAGACCGGCGTGCCGCGTCACGTGCCCTGATTCAGCAGGTTCTCATAGATTGAATCGGGCACGCCGACGGCCGCAAGATATGTGACTTTCCTGTTGGGCGTATCATAGATCTCCATGACCGGGACGGACCGGCGCTTGTATTTCTTCATCCAGGCATGGAGCCTGGGATAGACCCGGAATACCCCGAGTATCACCGATACCGTGCCCCGGTAGGGAAACTCTGCAGCTACGCTCAGGGATGACGGAAACGTTGCCACGCCAAAGGACTTTTTCACACCGGGATATCGGCTGTGCAGCTCCTCCGGGGTAAGACCATCCACAATGCAGCCGCCCAGACTGCGCAAATTTGCCTTTTCCACTAACTGTGGATTGTCGTAGTAAAGCCCGAACCCCCGGGTTGTGGTCAGATCATGTTTGTCGCGCAGGGTGTGGTAGACGTCATCCAGCACCGGACCGATGTTTTTGTAGTCGCCGGTATGCTTTTTGTAAACGAGCAGAAAGGGGCCTTCGTCACGTTCTTCGACAGTGATGCTGGCAAATAGACCACACCATGCGAGATAGAGCAATCCGGCAATAATGGCAACAAGAAGCACGGATACGATGATAATGAAAATGTTCATGAAAGAGGTATTTGTAAGGTTGGTGACATGAACAAGCGATAACCCATTATACGCCGGACAATCCCGATGGTTGCAAAAGAATCAGACGGCCTTGTGTGATAAATGCAATCCTGAATGATGACCCAGACGTAAGTGATAATGCAGACGTAAGTGATAATGCAGACCTAAGTGATAATTTAAAAAAGAATCCCGGCAGTTTCGTATCATGAAGGTAACTGCCGCAACCGGATTTCTCCCTGATAATTATTGTCATCATTATTGTAGTCTGAAGATTGTGATCAATAAATTGTGACCAAAAGAGAACGATTATGAAAAAGCAAATAAGCACTCCAGGAGTACTGTCCCGTCGTGAATTTATGAAACTGTCTGCCGCTGCGGCCGCAGGCGTGGCCGTTATGCCCGGCCTGGCGTACGGTAATGTCGCTTTTCCGTCACCCTTGAAACGGCGCTTCGGCCGGACCAACTTTGACGTCACGACCCTCGGTCTGGGCGGACAGGCATCCATCCAGTGGACTCCGGAGGATGTGGATCCGGTGGCCATCATCCTCAAGTCCTTTGACCTGAATGTGAATTATTTCGACACCTCCAACATCTACGGACCCAGTCAGGCCAATTTTGGAAAGGCATTCCGGGAGCGGAACCTGATACCGGGTCAACCCGGATATGATGAGAACCTGCGCTCTTCCATCTTCCTGACGACAAAAACCATGATCCGATGGGCCAAGGGCGGTTATCCGCAGATGGAAAGCGTGCGGAATGCAACGAACGGGGACCCTGCGGAGGGGGCGGTCGGGGATGTGAAACGCGCCCTGACCCTGATGTTCGGCGACGGGGAGGGCGGTTACCCTGAAGGCGCCTACGTGGATATGGTGATGATCCACAACCTCACCAGTTTTGAAGAGGTGGATGTGGTGTATCAGGGACTGGAAGGCGATCTGGATCCAGACGGAAACTTTGGAGCGCTGGTGGCTATGCGCGATTTCCGGGACGGCACCAACATCACCGGGCTGAATCCGCGGAACGAAAAACTGATCCGGCATATCGGGTTTTCCGGACACTATTCCGCCCCGGCCATGATGGAGATGATCCAGCGCGACAAGTACGATCTGCTGGATGGCATGCTGGTATCGATCAATGTCAACGACCGGAAATACCTGAACATGCAGCACAATGTGATCCCCGTGGCAAAGGCTAAGGACATTGGCGTGGTCGGCATGAAGGTGTTTGCAGACGGAGCGATGTACGACAAGGAGCCCCGCTGGTCCCGGAGACCGGAGGATGTGGTCCGCCGCGTGGGCTCTGATCACCTGCCCAGCAAGCCGCTCATTGAGTACGCGCTGACAACTCCGGGCGTGGACACGCTCATCGTCGGAATCGGGCACATTGACGAGGATCCGCTCAAATGCCAGCTCATCCAGAACTTCTATGCCTCTCAGATTGCACCGGATGCCCTGTCGGAGCAAGAGCGGCGTGAACTGGAAAAGCTGGGCGACCGGTCACATGATGGAAAAACCAACTACTTTCAGTTGGCCGACCAGGGACTCACCGCTCCCCGCAATATCCGTATCACGGGCGATGAGAAAATCCGGCTTCAGTGGGATACGGCCTATGCAGGCAGCGAACCTATTGTCCGTTATGAGGTTTTTGAGGATGGACAGTTGGTCAAAACAGTGCGTCACACTCCGCAGATCTGCCTGGAGCAGCCCTTTGAATGTGTACTGGAGCAAACCGGTGGCAAGGCGCTTGCGGTGGCAGCTGTCGACGCCGCCGGCGTGAAAAAAACAAGTGCCGGACTCGTACCGGGTTAAGCAAAGAGCTGCGACGAAATCAACAGACCCGGGAATCATACAAACCAAAACCCAATGGGTAGAAATCAAACGAGTAAAACACAATGTCTGCATTCGGGCCATGTGCCATCCAGACATCTGGCCAATGGACACAAACTCCTGCTGTTCCTCCTGCTGCTGGTTCTGGCTTATGGATCGTCACTGGCGGATGCGCGTCCGTACAAACTGGTAGTACACAATATCGAAAACCTTTTTGATGCGGACGGCTATGCCGTGTTCCAGGATTATCGTCCGGTGGACCCCGACGGCAACCAACAGTATACACCGGCACATGTGCTTATGAAGATCCAAAATCATGCCCGGCTGATGGCCCGGTACAATGATGGGGCGGGACCGGACGTGATCGTCTTTTCCGAAATCGAAAGTGATTTCACGCCTCTGCCGGATGGGGGGCGCTATGACCATTTGGAGGTGCTGGAGCGGTACGCCGATCTGACCCTGGATCAGATGCTGGGGGAGGGATTCAATGAGGAGATTGCCGATCTGCCGTCCGAAATACTGCTTCTGAAAGGTTTTGAGGATCATGGATTGACAGGCTACGACCTGGCCGTGGCCTACGAGCGGGACGAGAATCACCGTCCGACCCATGTGCAGAAGAACGTCATCTTCTCGCGACTTCCGATTCAACACGAAAAAACGCAGTCACATCCAACAGAAGGGGCACGGCCGATACTGGAAGTGTGGCTGGACGTGGAAGGATACGACCTGGTGGTTTTTGCCAATCACTGGAGGTCCAGGGCATCGGATCGGGAAATGGAGCGGATCCGCATCCAGAATGCACAGGTTTTGAAGGATAGGCTGGATGAGCTTCGCGCGGATAATCCATCCATCGATTTCATCCTCGGAGGTGATTTCAACAGTGACTATAACCATTCCCACCGCTATCCCTACATGGAAAAAACGGCGGTCAACGACGTGCTGCGTTCGGTCGGGGACGAGCGGAAGGTAAAGCAGGGCGATACCGATGCGGTATACAACCTGTGGTATGAACATGATATTTCGGAGCGCGGCTCAGATACGTTCCGGGGATACTGGGGGACGCTGATGCAGATCATGGTCAGTCCGGGTCTGTACGATTTCCAGGGTGTGCAGTACGTGGACAATTCGTTCGACGTCGGACGCTTTCCCGGCAAGAATGTGTACGTGAACAGCGGCATGCCGAACCGGTGGCATTTCTTCGGGGACGGCGGAGGTTACTCCGATCACCTGCCCATCAGCATGAAATTTACGGTCGTGGAGGATGATGATCCCGAACGGAAGATGACGCTGGTGGATCCGGGCGTGAACGATGACGAACAGTGGGAGCCGATTCCGGTGGTGTATGAGATCCCTGAACGGGAACATGTGCTTATGCCGGCGGAATACGACGGAAAGGAATTGCGTTCAGCGGAATTCTTCGACAGGTTGTTCTATGTGACCGGGACCATCACGGAGGATCGGCAGATCGAGGTAAACGGCAAGTACTACGATCTGTTTTCCCATAATCGCGAGTTGCGGGACCATCTTTCGGAACTGGGGGGGACCGGTGAGCAGGTCCGCTTCATCGGCCGGCTGGGCATGTTCCGGGGCAACTGGCAGTTCGTGATCGGCGATCAGGCGTATCTGAATCCGGAGTGGTGAAACAGGCAAACGAATGTCAGCTGCCGGCTGCTGAAATATAACGGCTGGCAGGGTGTGCCGTGTGTCCAGACCTGAAGGCGTCAGGGATATTCCTGGCGGGTGGATCGGATGACAAAATCGCCGATATGGACATGTGGCGGTCGTGTCACGGTGAAATGGATGGCATCTGCCACATCATAGCCGTAAATCACCGGACCGAATTTCTGGTGGAAGTCCTTGATCAGCTTTTCTGAATATCCTGCGGTTTCCTGGAATTTGCTGATTACCACGCCCGGTTCCACAAGTGTGACACGCACCCCTTTCGGACCGATTTCGCGGCGCAGCCCCTCCGCCAGGGCATGAACGGCAAATTTTGTGGAACCGTAGGCCGTACTGAAGGGAGAGATGTGGCGCCCGACGGTGGATCCGAGAATGACGATGTCGGCTGCCGAATCGGGATAGGTGCCATCCTGCAGGGCCACAAGTTTTTCGGACGCTTTTTTCAGCAGGTACAGCGTACCGGTGACATTGATGTTAAGCACCTCGCGAAACTCCTCCATGTCAACGGTGGAGACGGTCCCGCCGAGTCCGCGTCCCGCATTGGCGACCACGATGTCGGCGGGGCGGCCAAAGTGGCTTTCTGCTTTTTCGAACAGGCTGTCAACGACCTGTTCGTCC
>SKYW01000196.1 GCA_007127695.1 Balneolales bacterium
ATATCATGCGTCAAAAATATATTGCCCAGACGCTTAACCCGGAAACATGGGTGGATATGCGGCGAATGGACTACAGCCAGGACATCTATGGGCCAAGCCTGCGGCGTCCGGCCAACCTGAATACCATCATTTTCGATGCCAATGATGAAACGGACTGGATCCGCGCAATGATCTATGAAGGCAATGAAGAAGTCCGAAATCCCGACAATGTCCCCGACAACACCCCGGCTGTTCGTCTGAAAACCCGCGTATGGTGGGACAGAGACGAATAAAAACCGGATAACCTTGCATGGCGGGCGTTCCAGGCATATTCTTGTGCCGGGATGCCTGCCTTTTTTTTCATAACCGGCCTGACCCGCTACGACCCGCCTGTTTGCGGTTATGTGACAGCCTCAATTTTGCAAGAACCTTTTATAATTTAACTTTGAAAAACAAAGCTATGCTCCGATTCTACAGATATCAAAGCAGCAGGTCGCATCGCTTAAGACCCCTTTTCATACTTCTGCTGTTGCTGCTCACCGCTGCCGGCTGCCAGGACGATGATCACACCTTCCGGATCTTTGAAAAACCGATCATTTTCGATGACGAACGGGAGCAGCTGTCTCTGGAATACATGAAGATCCGGCATGGCATCAATGCTGACCGCGCTGTCATTGACCCCCGGATGATAGTGGTTCACTGGACGGCTGTCTACTCCATAGAGGAAACCTTCGACATCTTCAATCCGGTACGCTTGCGCGGAAGGGCCAATCTGCAGGATGCCAGTACCCTCAACGTCTCGGCGCAATTTCTGGTGGACAGGGACGGCAGTATATTCCGACTGCTTCCCGATACCACTTTTGCCCGCCACACCATAGGTCTGAATCATATGGCCATCGGCATCGAAAACATCGGTGGATCGCAGGCGCCTCTGACACGCGCCCAGCTCAGGGCCAATACCGAACTGATAACCTGGCTTGCCGGTAAGTACGACATAGAATATGTCATCGGGCACCATGAGTACCAGGATTTCCAAGGCTCAGATGTATGGAAGGAGACAGACCCGGACTATTTGACACATAAAGTTGATCCGGGACCCGAATTCATGAAAAGGCTGCGTAAACAACTGGAACCCCTTGAATTCAAGTCTGGTCCGGATTGACGGGACAGGCAGCAGACCGGATCCAGGCGGGTATATATTAGCCATTCAATAATCAACCGAAGGAAATGATGCACCATCGCTGAAAGGGCTGGTCAACTCCTGTTTGAACGGCTGACTTTCTTGCGCTTTGCTGCAAATGATGTCCAGCTGTTCAGCGGCGCACCGTGCGGTTCCGCCTTTTCCGTGCGGCAGCCACGGTTTTTGCCCAATGCGGCTTGGGAGACTCCACAAGGGGTGGACGTTCGTTCAGGTGGCTGACCATGCTGTCGGTATGCTTTCCGCGTTTTTCCAGCAGTTCCAGCACCTCCATCCGTGCGCCATACGTGTAGTGCAGAAAATCCTTTGCCTCTCCGGTGAGCTCCACGTCGTAGAGGCGTACCAGGGTGTCGGCGATCTGCTCGGCGGCAACATCCAACCGGTTGTCGGCTTCCCGGGCCATGCGCTTGCCCAGTTCCGCTTTTTGCATGGCGTTCATCTCCGGTGACAGCTCGCCCAGGTAAATTGCTTTGGTAGCGTTGATGTTACGCTGGATTTCCGGCTTGGACAATGTAATGTGCGGCTCCAGGGCTACCGCAATTTCAATGGCCAGATAGCGGGACGCCATGGCTGCCGATTCGTGTACGGAACTACCCACTTGCGTGTTTTCGGAATCAGTATCACTGCCATCAGGCGGCGTGAACGTGAAACCCGTTTTGTGCACGTCCAGTTTTTCAAAATACCACGCCAGGTGGCGGCATACCTCCAGCCTTGCGTCATCGTCGAGCGAGATGGTGTTTTCAAGGATGCGTATTCCCTTTTTGCCGCCGCCAAGTTTCAGCGCACCGGGATCCCCGTACGCTTGCGACACCATGGTTTCCCATTTACGGGCCGATTCCAGCAGCCGGGCGTGCCGGCGACCCGTTTCCCTGTAAGCCTTGTAGGCCATGTTGTAGAGCTCCATGCTGGTACGCATGATTCGCATCAGGCGTTTCAACTGTACGGGCGGCACATCCTGATCGGCAGTGGCACGGGCGATGTCATCGGCAAGGCGGTCGATGATGGCTGTAACCTCATCCACCAGTTGATAGATCGAAAGCCCTCCGGGCAACTCTTCCCGGGTGACATAACCGGTTTCCACAAGATAGGCGGCCAGCGCACGGATCCGGTTTCCGCCGCGCGCCTGGTAAACGCGGTACTGGCTGCGCCTCTCCTCCAACTCGTCCAGGGCACGGGCAAATTTCCACTTTCCACTGTATTCAAAAACAAGTGTAGGAATCTCGCGGCCGCTAATGAGCTCAAATGCGAGGATGATGATTTCCTCCACGTCCCTGAAGGTCATCAGGTGCGGGTTGTTGTTTTCAATGGAGGACATGATCCGCTGCAGGAAAAACCGTTCACGCGGCACACCCCTCCGTGAGGTGCCGATACTGCCACCCGTGAACCACTGTCGGAGTTCGCGGGCGGCATCCGGAGTCTGTTCCTCAAGGTCCAGAACGGCCCGGTGGATCTGCTCGCGGTATTCGGCATACAGCTCCCGCACCCGCGAGTGCAGGCCGATCCGGCGGTACGTGTAAATTTGTGCCATGATCTCACCGATTTCCCGGTTGCCGGTAAGATCCGTGAACGCGACGGACACGCCATAGGAGGTCAGATCCACCCGCCTCAGCAGTTGCAGCGCCGCCTCCCGCTGCCGGGCATCCCCCTCCCAGGCCTGGACGTTCATGTC
Source organism: Balneolales bacterium (assembly GCA_007127695.1). Lineage (GTDB taxonomy): Bacteria > Bacteroidota > Rhodothermia > Balneolales > Natronogracilivirgulaceae > SKNL01. The sequence goes on from SKYW01000196.1 coordinate 2,847, forward strand.
CCTCGTGGCAAGGATCAAATCCCCCAGTTTGTCGGTCACATCCAGGACATCCCGTTCCCCCTGTTCTTCAAGGTGACCGCGGGTGTTGATGTACACCAGCCGTGCGACCAGACCGATCAGTCCGGAAAGCACCGTGAAACTGATGAAGTAGATCAGCAGCTCAAGGGAAGGAAACCGCCCGAAACCGATATAGTAACCGCCGATGAGCCCGAGCCCGGTTACAGGTCCGGCCGTCCAGAACAGTTGCATGAGCGTATGGGAAAGGCGGACCTTGTTCAGGCTGCGCTTGAAACGCCGGGTATGTTCTTTGCTCTCACGGTCAAGCGTGATGCGTTCGGTTCTGTCGGTTCGGTGATCGCTCAAAGATCCTGGTGTTCTGGTGGATGTGAAATGGTTGCTGTCAGGGCACTATTACCAATAGTTTCGGAAAAATAACGTCTATTCCGGAATTATGATATAAATACCCTGACCATACTTTCCTGACAGGTGACTGCAGGCTGGACCGGAGGCTGCGGCTGGACCGGTGACTGCGACTGGACCACAACTACAAGATGGACCCAAATCCCAGGTGGATTGTGACAAACAGCACCGACAAGCGACGGATGGAATGATAACTTCTGGTACTAAGGTTTGAATGACAGATTCCGTATTTTTGGCGTTTTCCAAAACTGCCGGGCACGCCGCGACGGCATCTTACGGCAGTGCGCTCAAGCCATTTGCTGCTATATCCTGAGGTGGACAAGCGTCATGACAGCAACTTGTGGCGGCAAGCGACGGCAAGAACTTCTGCCAGCAACCTGTAGCATCCGATTCAGGCCGTATCCAATCCCCCCGGAACGTTCCATTGACACAAACATGAACAGTTTTCCACTTTTATTTAAAAGAATAGCTGAATCCAGCTGGTTTAACAACTTCATACTGGCGGTAATCATGGGAGCCGGCGTTGTCGTCGGAATCCAGACTTACGGCGATCAGGTAGCACATATGAAGGATCTGCTCTGGGCCCTGGATCAGATCATCCTCTTCATTTTTCTGATCGAAGTCATCATCAAAATGGCCGCCGAGGGTAACCGTCCGCTGCGGTATTTCCGGGACCCATGGAATGTCTTCGATTTCTCCATCGTAGCCGTCTGTTATCTGGCGCTGCTGCTCCCGGAAGTGGAAGGGGCCTATGTGGCCGTGTTCCGACTGGCAAGGGTCCTGCGGGTATTCCGGATCGTCCGGACCGTGCCCAAGCTGCGGCTCCTGGTCAACACCCTGCTGAAATCCATCCCCTCCATCGGGTATATCGGTATCTTGCTGAGCGTTATTTTCTACATTTACGCCACAATGGGCGTGTTTCTCTTCCGAGACAATGACCCTGTCCACTTTGGAAACCTGCAGCTGAGCCTGCTTTCGTTGTTCCGCATCGTGACCCTGGAGGATTGGACCGACATCATGTACATCAACATGTACGGTTGCGATCATGCTATCTGGGGATATGGTGTGGCGGAAGGCTGCACCGATCCCCGTCCGATGGGATTTGGCGCTGCACTCTATTTCGTTACCTTTGTCCTTGTCGGTACGATGATCGTCTTAAACCTTTTCATCGGTGTGATCATGAACAGCATGGACGAGGCCAAGCGGGATGCACGAGAGGAGGCGGACCGGCTGGGGGGCGTGCGTCAGCAAAGCCTGCAGGAGGAGCTTGAGCGTGTATCAGATGAGCTCAACAAAATCCGAAGCCAGGTCCACTCCATAGCAGGACGCCACAGAAAGGGCGCGGGCAAGACGGACAAGTGATTATTCGCCCTCGAAACCGGGACCAGGATCAATACCAGGAATTTCAAAAATGCCGAAATCGACCAGAACGTTGGCGGCGCCGTTGATCACAAACTGGACCGAGATGACCGCCAGAATAAGCCCGAATACCTTGGTGATGATCTGCTTGCCACTGTCGCCGAGGTACCTGACGATAACCTTGGAGTAGACCATGGAGTAGTAGCAGGTCACTGTGGTGATCAGTACGGCCACAAAGACCAGACCCGTATGGTAAATGGTCGGTGCTTCACTTGTCAGAATCATGACCGTCGCAATGGAACCAGGTCCGCTGATAAAAGGAATGGCCAGCGGGATTACCGAGATGTCATCGGCTATCTCCCCCTCCGGCTTGGTCTGTTTCCGGTCATCCTCTTCTTTTTCTTTGCTCCGGATCATTCCCATGGCAATGCCGAACAGGATAATCCCTCCGGCGATGCGAAACGCCGCAAGTGTGATGCCAAACAGCTGGAAAATGACACCGCCCAGCAAAGCGAAGATGAAGAACAGGCCAGTTGATATTTTCGTCGCCTTCAGGGCAATCTCCTTCCGCTTCGCCTCCTTCATCCGGGTGGTGAGAGACAAGAAAGCAAAAGCCGTGGTCAGCGGGTTCACAATCACAAAAATACCCGCAATGGTGATGAGCAAATAGAGGATCGTTGTTTGAATAATCTCAACAATTTCCATGTGAGCAGGTGTTTATTACTCGTATTTTTTTCCTTTCAATAATTGTCCTCACCTATATAACGGCACTGATTCTGCTAACGTTCAAATATCCGGCCTGGTTGGAAATGTGAGGGGCTTTTCCTCAATCTCTCATTGTTCGAAAAGTTCTCCGGCCACCCTGGCAACGAGCGTCCGGGACCGTTGCGTGACGGGCAGTTTCCCGGTCTCAATCCACCCCTGAGAAATCCATCCACATAGCTTCCCGCATCGGGTATGATGTTTGCTTATTTGACAAGCTGCATTTTTCGGGATCTGGTCTCACCGCGGTACTGCAATCGGTAGACGTAGGTCCCTGAGGAGACAGAAACTTCCCGGGTGTCAAATGTCACCGTGTGGGCCCCGGCACGGAGCGGGCTGTTTACAAGATTTTTGACCCGTTGTCCGTATACATCGAACACATCCAGCCGGACCTTGGTGTTCCCGGAGTCTTCCGGCAGGAAAAAGCTGATGGTCGTCGGTGACCTTTTCCAGGTACCAGCGTTTGTGCGCGTTCTCATCACTTCGGGTGCTCACACCCCATGCGCCGTCGCCGATGTATACGACACCTTGCGGATCCACCTGGTTGCTGCGGATCGGTTTTGTGCGTTTGAACGTGTGGTCGTGGTTCTCGAAGGAGAGGGCGATCCCGTACTCTTCAAACAGGGGGACCCAGTGATCCCGGACAAGGGTACTGTAGGAGTTTGTTAGCGGCCGGAATGACGGCCATGCGGGCACATGGTATACCGGAAAAACATGAGGGATCATCTGCCGGGCCGATAGCGTCTCCTGAAGCCAACGCGCCTGAGCGCCGTTTATCGGAGCCAGGTGGTGACTGTCGAGGACGATGATACTCAGATAATTTCCGACATCGACGGCAAAGTGGGTTCTTTTCCCGGGCTTGTCGAAGAAAGTGAAATAGAGCGGCGCTTGGTCGGGTGTTTGCAGATAACCGCCCGGTGCTTCGTGATTGCCGATTGCCGGTATGAACGGGACCAGGAAGCCCTCACTGGTGACCATGTGTTCCTGCCAGATTTCGAAGAGCCGGAACCAGCGGCCGACATTGTCCGGATTGCCGTCGGCGTAGGCCCAATCACCGCCGATCACAGCGAAATAGGGGTCCTTGGCTGCGGCTGCCCGGGTGGTTGGTGTCATCAGTTCGGCATTATGGTAGAGATCGCCGCCGGCCTGCTGGATGTGGAGTCAGGAATATTCCTTATTGGGGGCATTCACAAAGGAATAAAAGGAAATGACGTTTGCCATTCACTGCTGTTTTCAAATCTGTAATGAAAAAATGTTGTGTTTGAAACAAGTCAATATAGCAAGCAACGAGAAGATGCAACAGCGGATTGCATCCGATTTTACTGATTTTGAGAGGCTGGATTTTCCTATTATTGCAGGACGCGATCCCTGCCATGTGAAGGAGTCATGCAGCCTGGCGAGGGAGCCATTTAGGTTTTGTTATCAGGTGTGGATGCAGGTCCAGCCCGACTTGTTGCAGCATCCGGGACCGCATCCACCAGTAGAATACCAAAATCGGACAAATTGGAACCTCAAAACAGCAAGTGTATGAAAACTTCTCTCCGAGCCACGGGTATCATCCTTCTTGCGGGATCACTGCTTCTGATGGCAATTCCCGGCCTCAAACCTCTGCCTGACGCTTGCGGCAAAGCGGGAGCCAGCCTTCCGCTGCCGGCACCAGGCGATTTGCGGGATGGACGTGACTGGCAGGAGGGTGACCGCGGGACAGGTTTGCATGATGACTGGGCCGGTTATTTGGATCTTCAGATGACGTTGCTTGTGGCAAATCAGAACCTGCCCAATGCTGTCGCTGCGCTGGTTTCGGGCGATGAAATCCACCTGCTGGCAGGTTACGGCAAGGCCAACATGGAATCGCAGGAGGAGGTGGATCCCGCATACCACCTGTTCCGTACCGGTTCCGTGGCCAAGATGTTCACCTGGACCGCCATCATGCAGCTTTATGAGAAGGGTCACCTGGATCTGGACGAGGATATCCGCAACCACCTGGAGCCGGAGTTGGATTTTCCGGTGCGTTTTGGCGAAGGGGATGCCGGCCCCATAACATTCAAGCACCTTTTGACGCATACGGCCGGATTCGAAGATATCCTGGAGGATCTTTTCACGTTTGAACCGCAGCCGCCGCTGGATGAGTACATCCGTCGACACCAGCCTGCGCGGGTTTTTCCGCCAGGGACAGTCATGGCGTACTCCAATTACGGCACGGCGCTGGCCGGTTATATCGTCGAGCGTATCACCGGAATGCCCTTTGAGCAGTATGTGGCCGACCACATTTTCAACCCGCTCGGAATGCAGCACAGTACCATGGAGCAGCCGCCGCCAGGAGCGCTAGCAGACCTGCTGGTGACCCCTTACCGCTGGGTCGATGATCGCTTCAAGTCCGGCCGGTTTGAGCATATGCCCGCACCGGCAGGCGGACTCAGTGCCACCGCCGCCGATATGGCGCGGTTTCTTCAGGCAAATCTGAGGGGCGGGACTCTGGACCGGGATCCGGCCTCATCACCCATCCTGCAGAAGGAAACCATGCAGCGCATGCACACCCCCTTGTTTACCCATCATCCCCTGCTCGGAGGCATGGCGTACGGATACATGGAATTCAAAGCTAACGGGTACCAGGTCATATTTCACGGCGGAAGCAGCTCGGTGTTTGATGCCGGATTCTACCTGATCCCGGAACTGGACCTGGGACTGTTCCTTGCGTACAGCGGAGGCACGTATGCGGGACATGGGCATGTTTTCCGGGCGCTTTTGGATCGCTTTTTACCCGAGGAAGATGATGAAACGGATCCGCAAGTAATGGCAGACACGCTCACCCCTGTTCCCGGCGCTCCGGCTGTTGACGACCTGACCGGGGAGTATTTTCAGAGCCGGACGATCGATACCGGGTCGGACCGGCTGCTGAATCTGATCATGGGAACCCTGTTTGTGACCCCGGTCGATGAGCAGCGGTTTTCCGTGGTCATACTCGGGGAGGAGATTGTCTATGAGGAATTGGTTCCAGGCATCTACCGGAACACACGCAAGACGGGCATTTACCCGTTTGGACCGCTGCGTTACCTCGTGGCTGGCCGGGCCCCGGACGGCAGCATGATGCTGATGACGGACGGACCGATGACCTATATCCGGGCGCCGTGGTACGGCGGATCGGTCATGGCTCTTGCCATTTTTGGCCCGATACTGCTGCTTGCGGCCGGAAGCCTTGTCTTTCTGCTAGCCGCGTTTGTCGTCCGGATAGTCCGTGGGTGGACAGGGGCATCCGTCTTCGAGACCGACACCGGACCGGCTGCATTAGATAACATGTCACGTCCATCTGCCGGATACGTCTGGCTGTCAGCCCATGCCCTGGTGCTTCTGATAATGGTATTTCTGGTAGTTATTTACGGACAGCCCCACCCGGTGCACCTGCTGCCCGAATCGTCATTTACCCCCCGAAACTGGATGGATGTCCTGCTGGATTTACTGCCCTTCGCCGTTGCCCTGCTCGGTCTTGCCGTGAGCTGGGCTGCCGTAGGCTCCTGGATGCGCCGCGCCCGGGGCATCTTCTTCCGCATCCACCATACCGTATATGCCGCCTGGTCCCTGGCACTCATCTGGTTTTTCTACTACTGGGGCATGCTGGGATTCTGAGGTCGGGATGGGCTATGAGGCAGCATGTCCGGTCTGAGTGGTAAGACATGCTCAAGGGTAAGACATGCTCAAG
>SKYW01000203.1 GCA_007127695.1 Balneolales bacterium
CCAATGCCTCCTGGATCACCCGCTGGCCGGAGCTGACACCCTTCCTGGCCGGAATGAGAAGGGAGCTTCCCGGCAGGGATGTCGAATTCGGCTATCCCGCCATGCGTCCGGAGAATCGCGCCGCAGTCGGTTTCTGGGAGCGTGAAGAGCCGGTCCATCTCCATTTCAGCCTGCATGGGATGCAGTTTTCAGAGGGATATCTGCTGCTCATAAACGACGAGTGGGAGAAGCGAACCCGGACTTGGCGGCGGAGTTTTGACAGCATTATGCGGAAAGAGGGGTTGCAGCCGCACGATCACGACCGTGGCGGAGACAAGGGCTTCAACTACATGGGGCCCGGGTTCACATCCACCCCGAAAGGGACCGCCATGCGTGAATTCTTTCTGGACAAGGGCGATCCGGATACGGCGGCCTTGTTTCACAGCAGTTCGATGGAGTATCACCTAGGACGGAACCGCGATGCGCTGTGCATGGTCACCGAGTTTCCCCTATTTCTTGTCAAAACCTCGCCGCAAAACGGCCTGCCGGAGAACTATCTTGCGCTGAAAGAGGAGCTGAAGCAGGAGTGGGAAGACCTTAAAAAGGAGCAAGCAGAGAAACGGACGAAAGTGTATTTGGATCCCGGTGTGGCAGACAGGCTTGTATCACGGTTTGGAATCCGGCCGGTTCCACTTGAGAAAGCCATGCGTCTTCAGCGGATGACCGTATGGAAAGCCATGGACCTGGCAGAAAGAAGCGTTGAATAATCGATCTAATTCGATGCAGGCAATTGACATTGACAAAAAATATTCGGTTCTTCACCCGAATGATGATCAGCCACAGTTCATATCACCTAAGGACCAGCAACCGCCGTCGCCGCTTTCGCCGTCGTTCCATCGCCGGTACGTGTGAAGATTGTGTCTGATTAAACGGAATTTGATTGAGTTTAAAAAGCAGGATCTTCGCGGGTTCTGCTTTTTTTTTTGCCTATTTTTACAGATATCCATTTCCATGAACCATAAGCTGCGGTCGTTTTTTTTCAGCCGGGATTATCCGGATGGGAACAGAGCGGCAAAAAGGGTGAAAATATGAGTAATCCGATAGTACTGGCCTACAGCGGTGGGCTCGATACCAGTTTTTGCATCCCCTACCTGAAAGAAAAATACAAGACGGATGTACATGCCGTTATCGTCGATTGTGTGGGGCTGACCCGGACAGAAAAGGAGGCCATCCGGGATCGCGCCCTGAAACTTGGTGCGGCTGAGTTTGCCTGCGTGGACGGCTTCCCGCCCCTTTTTGACCGGATCCTCTCCTACCTTATAAAGGGCAACGTACTTCGTGACCGTACCTATCCCATGTGTGTCGGTGCCGAACGCTACATCCAGGCAGAGATGATCATGGAATATGCCCGGGAACAGGGTACCAACCGTATTGCGCATGGATCAACCGGTGCCGGCAACGACCAGGTCCGGTTCGATGTGGCGTTGTTGAACGGGCTGGATGGGGCGGAGATCATCGCGCCGATCCGCGACGAAGGCCTGACCCGCGAGTACACCACCTCCTTTCTGAAGGAGCGCGGTTTTGATGTCCCGAAAAAAACTACCGAATATTCGATCAATGACGGCATTTGGGGAACCAGTGTCGGCGGCACCGAGACCCTTGTGAGCGATCAGGCCCTGCCGTTTGAAGCATTCCCCCACCTCAAGCCGCCGCACCTGCTGGACGATGAGCCGGAAGAGATCACCCTCGATTTTGCAAACGGACTCCCTGTCGCCGTCAACGGGCACCAGATGGATCCCGCCGCCCTGCTGTCGGTCCTGCGGGAGTTTGGCCGTTATCACGGAATAGGAATGGGCATGCACCTGGGGGATACCATCCTGGGTATCAAAGGGCGCATCGGCTTTGAAGCACCCGTGGCGCGTATCATCTACCTGGCCCATCGTGAACTGGAAAAACTGGTCCTGAGCCAGGATCAGCGACAGCTTAAAGACCAGCTGGGCGACCAGTACGGTGCCATGCTGCACGAAGCGAAATACTATGATCCGGTGATGCGCGACATTGAGGCATTTTTCAACTCCACCCAGGCAAGGGTCTCCGGCGATGTCACCATCTATGCCTGCCGCGGCAGTATTTTCCCGCTCAAAGCCTCCTCCCCGCACAGCGTCCTGAATACCGATGTCGCAAAATATGGCGAGGAGTCAAGCGGATGGGACGGCAACGAAGCCCGGGCATTTTCCAAATTGTACAGTATTCGTACGCAACTCTACAAAAAGACACGGTAATACTCGCTTACGCATTATAATCTATATGGGACTTACAGAAATAACAGCGGATATCATTGCTTCCAGCTCGGCTTCCGTAAAGCTGGAACATGCGATGAAAATTGCTCCAAATATTGTAGCAGAGGAAGGGTATCTTGTTGCGGTAAAAACGCTTGATACAAAAGATCGCTATAACCAGATTGAAACCAGCGAAGGGGTGATCATCCCCTATGGCAAGGATCAGATCGTAGTCGGGGCGCTGGGCGAGCGGCAGGCATTGCGGGGTTACAGCGGCATCATCCCGCGGTCTGTCAAAAAAGGGGATATCCTGCACATTTTGAACATGGGGGGTATCATCGGGAGCTGTCAGTCGCCGCATCCCGATCACGGTCCGGCCATGCGGGTGGAGGTGCTTGGCGCCGTGATGATCGTGGATGGCGACGAGGATCCGGGCATCTTCAAGCACGCCTGTATCCAGGATTTTGCCATCGACTGGGCCTACAATCTCACGGAAAGCGTCCCGCTGATTGCCGTGACCGGGACCTGCATGCACGTCGGCAAGACGATGGCGGCAACGATGATCGTGCGCCAGCTCTCCGCACAGGGATACAAGGTGGCCGCCGCCAAGCTGACAGGCGCCTCGCTCATGCGCGATACTCGGGAAATGAAGGAGAACGGCGCTATTGCCGCGGCGCACTTCGGCATGGCCGGACTCGTATCCACCACGGGAAAAAATATCCTGCCGATGGCCAAGGGCCTGATAAAGTACCTCAATGAGTTCAATCCGGATGCCATTGTGCTGGAGTTCGGTGACGGGATCATCGGTGCGTACGGGGTGGACAGTCTGCTCATGGACAAGGAGCTCATGCAGTTCACGCGCACGCATGTGGTTGCGGCGCAGGATTTCATGGGGTGCTGGTCCGCCGACCACTTCTTCCGGAAACGGTACACGAGTGGCATATCCATCATTACCGGTCCGGTCACCGACAACCTCGTGGGTATCCAGTTCATCCAGAACACCCTTGGCATTCGGGCCGTCAATGCGGTGGCCGACCCGAAAAAACTCGGGGATATGGTCGCTGATATCACTTTTGCCGCACCCACCAAAAAAGAGCCGTTCCTATGAGTGACATTATTTCTGTCTCGGTTGCAGGGGCAAGCGGATACACCGGCATGGAGGCGATCCGTATCCTGCACGGACACCCGAATGTGAACCTGACCCGCCTCTACGGCAGCAAATCGGCCGGAAGTGCGTTCTCCAGCCACTACAAGGGGATGGAGGAACTGGTGGATCTGCCCATCCTGCCTTTTGATGAGCTCGATTCGGATCAATCGGACGCGATCTTTCTGGGTCTTCCCCACGGCAAATCGGCCGAAGCGGCCAAAACGCTGTTCGATGCCGGATACAAGGGGCGCATTGTGGATATGAGCTCGGATTTCCGGCTCAAAGACCCGAAGGCCTACGAGAAATGGTACGGGTGGACCCATCCCCACCCTGAACTTATCGACCGGTTTGTGTACGGCCTCACGGAGTGGTACCGCAATGATATCCGCATGGCCGACCACATTTCGAATCCGGGGTGTTTTGCCAGTGCCATTCAGCTTGGCCTGCTTCCCTTTGCCAAGGCGGGACTGGTCTCCTCCTGCGATGTGACCGGCATCACCGGCTCTTCCGGTTCCGGAGCTTCGCCGTCAGCCGGCACCCATTTTTCGAGCAGGTTTGGAAATGTAAAGGCCTACAAGGTATATGGACACCAGCATATCGGCGAAGTGAACCAGACCCTGGCCGATCAGCTGGGCGTGCAACAGTCCGGCCCTGATGGCGGCAACGCGGAGGGTGGCGGGACAGGCAGTGCATCGTCCGCCGGGGCGACCGGGGGTGCCGAAGCCGCAGCAACGGGATCCGGAGTTCTGCCGAAGGTCCGTTTTGTGCCGGTATCCGGTCCGTTTGTGCGGGGCATCTGGATGACCCTGACATGTACCCTTTCGGAGGAAACACACGCCGGCAGCCTGCTGGAAGAAGAGTATTACAACGCGCCGCTTGTGCGGCTGCAGGAAGGGCTGCCTGAACTCAAACAGGTGGTCGGCAGCGCATTCACGGACATCGGATGGGTGCAGCAGGGACGCCAGGTCGTCATTGGTGTCGCCATCGACAATCTCCTCAAAGGAGCGGCGTCACAAGCCGTACAAAACCTGAACCTGATGATGGACTGGCCCGAAGAGACGGGACTGACCTTCCCGCCGGCCATACTCTGATGCAAATAAAAGGAGCTGCAAATATGGCCCCGGACAACATTGACAGAACCGCACATTTTATCCACCTCTCCGACCGGGACGATGCCGCATTGCGGGACCTTCTCCGTCTTGCGCGAAACCTGAAGAGCGACGATTTCAGGGAGCCGGTTGCCGCGGGCAAAACCATCGGGCTGATTTTCCTGAACCCCTCGCTGCGGACCCGCATCTCATTTGAAACGGCTGCCGTGCACCTTGGGGCGGGTACCTCCATCATCCAGCCCGGACAGGGAGTCTGGACCTTTGAAACACGCACCGGCGTTGTTATGGATGGAGACCGGACCGAACACCTTAAGGAGGCAGTGCAGGTTATTTCGCGCTATGTGGATCTGATCGGTGTCCGTGCGTTTGCCGGCATGAGGGACCTCGACGAGGATCTGGAGGACCGGCTTCTGGAGGATATCGCTCGTTATGCCACAGTACCCGTCATCAACATGGAAAGCGCCCGGGAGCACCCCTGCCAGGCACTGGCTGACGGTCTGACCATGATGGAAAGGTTTGAGGGCCGTCCGGAGGGCCGGAAGTTCGTGCTGAGCTGGGCCCCCCATCCCAAGCCCCTGCCTATGGCCGTGCCGAATAGTGCGCTGGAAATCGCCGCACGCCTGGGCATGGACGTAACACTTGTAAGTCCGCCCGAAATGAAGCTGCCCGATACGGTTCTGGACCACGTGCAGACACACGCCGTACGAAACGGGGGACAGCTTCGGGTGGAACACGACCAGGAATCGGCTTTCCGGGATGCGGACATCATCTACGGGAAATCATGGGCCGCCCCGCTGGCATACCAGGACCCGGCCGCCGAAAACGAACTCCGCACGACCACCTACGGCAACTGGACCATCAACACCAAACTGATGTCCCTTACCAACCGCGCCGCATTCATGCACTGCCTGCCGGTGCGACGAAATGTCGTTGTCACCGACAAGGTGCTTGACGGTCCCGGAGCCATCCACGTCGACCAGGCAGAGAACCGCCTGCATGTGCAAAAAGCGGTATTGATGAACCTGATGGGACTGCAGCCATGAGTACGCTCCTGATAAAGCTGAGCGGGAATGTCGTTGCTGACAGCAATGCGCTGGACAGGCTGGCGGAATACATCCACAATCGGCGTAATGCGGGAGACCAGCTGGTCCTGGTTCATGGCGGCGGAAAGCAGATCAACGAGCTCAGCCGAGAGCTGGACCTGCCGGTCCACCAGGTTGCCGGGCGTCGCGTCACTAACGAGCAGGCCCTCAAGGTCCTGCTCTACACCGTCGGCGGCAAAGTCAACCGCGAACTGGTCGCCATTTTACGTAACAACGATATTTCGTCGGTCGGAATTACCGGAATTGACGGCGAGTTGACAACGGCATTTCGTCGACCTCCTCTCGATATCGACGGCGAACCTGTTGATTTCGGGTTGGTTGGAGAGATGGAGTCGGTGGACCGGACCCTGGTTGAGCATTTGCTCAAGGGAGGATACGTGCCGGTGATAGGATGCCTTACCTGGTCGGTGGAACATGGCATCCTCAACATCAATGCGGACACGTTTTCCATCCGGATTGCCCTGGCTTTGCAGGTAAGCGAGCTCATCATGCTGATGGATCCGCCTGCGGTGCTGGATGGCGACGGCAAGCCGGTGCCTGAGATGCGCCGGTCGGACTGGCAGCGCGGGCTGCAGGAAGGTTGGATTACCGACGGAATGAAGCCGAAGCTGCTCATGGCATTTGAAGCGCTGGATAAGGGGGTGACGTCCGTGCTCCTCGCCAACGCCGATACGCTTGCAGCCGGCGGCGGAACCTGCATCCATTCATGAAAAAAATCCACGAAATACCGGTCACCGAGCTGCTTAAGCAGCTTATCCGCTTTCCCAGTGTAAGTACACAGGAAAAGGACCTGGTGGATTGGCTCGAAGAACAGGTGTCCGGCACCGGCCTGCTGGAAATTGAGCGCCATGAAGACAATCTCATATTCCACCTGGGCAGCGGCCGGCCGTGGCTGTTCCTGAACTCGCATTCCGACGTGGTGCCGCCATCCGTCCGGCACGTCGGTGAACCGTTCGAACCGGTGGAAAAAGGCGGACGTATCTACGGACGGGGCAGCACCGACGCCAAGGGGCCGGTAAGCTGCATGCTGATGGCGCTGCTGAACCTGGCAAAATCGGGCTATGAACCGCCCGGAAGGGTCTCCCTTGCCGTGACCGTGTGCGAGGAGAGTGCCGGCGAGAACAACGGTATGTTCCGGCTCCGGCAGAAAATCGAGCGTCCCGACGCCGCGCTGATCGGCGAGCCGACCCTGCTGCATCCCTGCGCCGCACAAAAGGGCCTGCTCATCCTCAAGCTGGAAACGGAAGGGGAAGCGGGACATGCGGCGCGGGTGACCGGACCCAATGCCATCTATGAGATGGCCGCCAGCCTGCAAAAACTGCGGGACATCTCCTTCCAGGAGGAAAATCCGTTCATCGGCTCCACGCGCATCACCCCGACGACCATCGATGGCGGCACCGCGCGCAATGCCCATCCCGATTCCTGCACGGTCCATGTCGACATCCGCACCATCCCGGAAGTACCGAATGATACGATCATTGAACGGTTCCGGCAGGAGCTCGGTATCATGATCAGCGTCTTCAGCGACCGGTTTGTGTCCGTCAGCACCGATCCGGAGCATCCCGTATCACTTGCTGCCAAGGAGGTGACGGGCAACCCGCTTTTTGGGTCCCCGACGACCTCGGACTGGGTTTTCCTGGCGGATGTGCCCACCATCAAAATCGGTCCGGGCGACAGCAGCGACTCCCACACGGCCAACGAATCGATCGCGGTCTCTCAGCTGGAAGAAGCGGTGCCGGCTTACGAACAGATCATCCGGCGCTATTTCGAAACGGTCAACCGGCGTTTATAACCATCAACAACCGGCCCTGTCGGGATCAGAACCTCAAATGAAAAAATAGATGAAACATCCATGGCCGATATTTTGGACACACAGGCAGATGATTATATCCATGGATGCTCCATGTGACCTCTTGAAACAAAAATTATAAACACATGAAAACCTTGTGGCAGAAGAAACGGGAAAAAGATGACCGTTCCGGTGGATCGGACCGTGCCTGGTTCTATCGTTTTACGGCCGGGGAGGACCGGGAGCTGGATCGCCGGCTAATCCCCTGTGATATCCTGGTGAACCTGGCACAGGCGCGGATGCTGCGCCGGATCGGCGTCTACGATGATGACGGATTTGCGAAGGTCTCGGAAGCGCTGAATGAGGCGTGGACAGGGTGGATGCAGGGCGAATTCGACCTGGGTCCGGATGATGAGGACGTGCACTCCGCCGTGGAGCGGTTCCTGACGGAAAAAGCGGGTCCGGACGGGGCGCGCATCCATACCGGAAGATCTCGGAATGACCAGGTGCTGGCCGACATGCGGATTTACATGAAAGATGCGGTGCTTGAGATTGCTGCGGAATGGACAGCCATAGCGGATCGGCTCGCCGAGCTGTCGGAGCAGTACAAGGGGGTCTGTTTTGCAGGCTTGACCCATACGCAGCCTGCCATGCCCCATTCGGCCGATGCCTGGGCCGCGGGGTATTACGATCTGCTGAAATCTGATGTGACGGCATTGCGAGGGGCGTATGAGCTGATCGACCAGTCACCGCTGGGCAGTGCGGCGGGTTACGGCGTGCCGCATATCCCGGTCGACCGGGAATATGTCGCGGAACTGCTGGGTTTTGCCGGGGTTCAGGTTCCGGTGGCCGCATCGCAGCTGTCGCGCGGACGCTTTGAGATGCAGCTGGCCGATGCGCTCTCTTACGGAGCCCTCACCTTCAACCGGATGGCCGCGGATGTGGTGCTGTTCATGCATCCCTCGCTGGCGCTGGTCACCCTGAGCGAGGACCAGGTTTCGGGCAGCAGCATCATGCCGCAGAAACGGAACCCCGATGCCTGGGAGCTGATCCGCGGCGCCTACCACGACCTGGTATCCGCGCGGTCGCATCTCGCTTCCGCACCGGCAAACCTGACATCGGGATATCACCGGGACCTGCAGGTGGTCAAGAAGAGCATCATGGGCGCCCTCGAGTCCTCCCGGATGCTCGCAGGGGCGGTACGCCACGCCCTCGCCGGACTCAGTTTTGATCCGGATGCCGCTTTCCGCACACTTACGCCGGAAGTGTTTGCCACCCATGAAGCCAACAAGCTGGTTTCCGATGGGGTGCCGTTCCGCGACGCATACCGCAGGGTTGCCGCCATGCTGGAGGAAGACCGGGAGAAGAAAGCGGGATCGTTGGAACATCAGGAAAATATCGTCGCCACATACCGACATACAGGTGCGCCCGGATCAGGATTGCCCGACGCGCTGCACCGGGAAATGCAGGATCTGCGGGAGTGGATCGACCAGAAAAAAGCGCACTCGAAAAAGATCAGAAACGACCTGCTCGGAGCAGGCGGACAGTAAATAATCTTTGTGTCCATCACGGAATAAAAGTATCATTCAGGAAAAGGAAGAACGGAGCGAATCTATGTCAGACAAGATCAAAAACAGATTTCAGGCCACGTGCCTGGGTGCGGCCA
>SKYW01000007.1 GCA_007127695.1 Balneolales bacterium
AAGAGCCGAAGATCGGATTCGAACCGACGACCTACGCTTTACGAGAGCGTCGCTCTACCAACTGAGCTACTTCGGCTTGCTGTTCTGCCAGCGTTTCAATTCGGATACTGCGGAATGGCTTGGTGATAACCTGATTCCGAAGTATTTTCCCAAGTGATAACGATTCACTGACAGACTCCAAATATACGGAGATTTCTTTTTTTCTGACAACGCATAACTTCATCCCGGGATTTACATGGTAGCCATCAGCCTGCTCATTCTGACCGTTCTCATTACCATGATCGCCTGGTACGTGGTCCCAAAATTCCAGTACCAGGGCATGCTAAAACCCTATGAAGCCTGGCACCGGGGACGCTGGTACCAGCTGATAACATCCGGATTCCTGCACGCCGACGGCAGCCACCTGCTGATCAACATGTTCGTCTTTTTCTTTTTTGGTCCGATCCTCGAGCAGGCGATAGGCAGCGTCTCGCTGCTGGTACTCTACTTTACCGCACTCGTGGCCTCCAGCCTGCCCACGCTCATCCAGGAGCGCAACAATCCCCGTTATGCCAGCCTGGGCGCTTCAGGAGCGGTGGAAGCCGTACTGTTCGGGTTCATCGTGATGTTCCCGCTCGAAAATATCTACATCGTATTTATCCCGATAGGCATCCCGGCCATCGTCTTCGGAGGCCTGTTCCTGGCATACAGCTACTATGAAGCACGCCGGCGCCGCGACAATGTGAACCATGTCGCCCACATTGCCGGAGCGCTCTACGGTGCGGCCTACGTACTGCTCTTTGTGCCCGGTGCCTTTTCACAGTTCATCGGCCACTTCGGCTTCTGATCTGATCCCGTTTTACCGGATATTTCGGGTCTCAATGCGCCGGAATCAGTTGCAGTCCCGCGGGTTGCTGCAGAACGCCCGGCTGGAGCGCCCGTTTACGCTCACCCGTGCTTGCGGCGGAACTCACGCATGAACGACACCAGCGCCTCCACACTCTCGCGCGGACACGCGTTGTAGATGCTCGCACGGCATCCACCCACACTGCGGTGGCCTTTCAGCCCGCTCATGCCGGCCTTCTTGGCCTCCTCGATGAAGGTCTTCTCCAGACCCTCATCCTTCAGCCGGAAAGTCACATTCATCAGCGAACGCGATTCCTTTTCAGCCGTGCCGTAGAAGAAGTCATCCCGGGCAACTTCGTCGTACAGGATGGCCGCTTTTTCCTGGTTGAGCTTGTCCATCGCCTCCAGTCCGCCCTTGCTTTCGATCCACTCCAGCACGTAGTTGAAGATGTACACCCCGAAGACCGGCGGCGTGTTGAAGAGGGTGCCGACCTGCACCGGATAAGAGAGCATGCTCGCCACGTTCTCGGTCCGTGCCTTTGCAAGCAGCTCCTTGTGCAGGATCACGATGGTGAGTCCGGCCGGACCTGCATTCTTTTGCGCCCCGGCATACAGCACGCCGTAGCGGTTGATGTCCAACGGACGCGACAGGAAATCGGAGGATGCGTCACAAGCCAGCAGCAAGCCATCCGACGCCGGCTCCTTGCGGAACTGCGTGCCGAAAATGGTGTTGTTGGATGTGAAATGCACGTATTCGCCCTTGCCGGAGAACTTCAGTTCCTCGTCACCCGGAACCCGGCTGAAGTTGGTGTCCTCCGAAGTGAACGCCACATGCGCGTCACCGAACACCTTGGCTTCCTTGATCGCTTTTTTGGACCAGGTACCGGTGTTGATGTAGTCGGCGGTCTTGCCATAGTTGAAATTGTAGGGGATCATGGCAAACTGAAGGCTCGCTCCGCCCTGGTAGAACAGGATCTCGAAATCATCGGACATGCCAAGCACCCGGCTCAGCCGTTCACGCGCCTGCCGGTCCACTTCGGTGTACTCGGGTCCGCGGTGGCTCATTTCGATGAGCGAAGATCCGGTTCCCCGGTAATCAACAAGCTCTTCCCGGGCTTTTTGCAATACTTCCAGTGGCAGCACGGCCGGACCCGCACTGAAATTGTGTGCTCTCTTACTATTCATGGCGTAATCGGTTTAAGGTAAATGGAATCGTGAATAATACTGTCAAAATGCGTGCACCAGCAGTCCGGAGCGCAACTTGGGTTCAAACCAGGTCGATTTCGGTGGCATGAGCTGATCATAGTCCGATACCGCCATCAATTCTTCGATACTGGTGGGATACATGCTGACGGCCAGCTGCGCCTTTCCGCTGTCGACCAGCCGCTCGAGCTCTTCGGTGCCGCGGATCCCGCCCACGAAACCGATGTTGGGATCCGTGCGCTGATTCTGGATGCCAAGCAGCGGCAGCAGCAGGTGCCGGTGCAGCCGGGATACATCAAGCTGCTCCACGACATCGGCAGATTCGCTTTCGGGAAGATCCATCCCGTACCAGCGTCCACCCAGATACAGGCACACCTTGCCCGGTGTTTCCGGGACCGGATGCACATCCTCCCGCAACTCAAACGTATTTTTCAGTTGCTCCGGAAAAACCTCCGGAACAACCTTGATGATGCGGTTGTAGGCAAGGATCCGCATCTCGTTCATCGGAATGATCACGGCCGGGAAAAACTCGAACTCCTCATCACTGTTACCCCCTTCGCGCAGCTTTTCGGCCACGCGCGAGGCGCTTTTGCAGCGATGGTGCCCGTCGGCCACATACAGTTTTTCCACTTCACGGAACGCATCCACAAAAGCCCCTGGATCCTCCACTTTCCAGACACGATGGATCACGCCGTCGGTGGCGGTGAACGAGTAGACCGGATCGGATGCAGAAAGCGTCTGGTTGGTGAGCCGGGTGATGGCGCCGGAGGGTTTGTACGTGAGCATCACCGGCTCGGCATGCGCCCGCTGGGTGAGAATATGCCGGGTGCGGTCGTCCTCTTTGTCCGGCCGCGTCAGTTCATGCTTGAGGATGCGGTTCTCGTCGTAGTCTTTTACCGAGACACAGGCGAACAGTCCTGTCTGGGTGTGCGTACCCATCTGCTGCTGGTACAGATAGAGGCCCGGTTGTTCGTCCTGGACGAGAATCCCGTTGTCCTGCATCATCTTGAGGTTGGATGCGCCCGTGTGATACACGGCGTTGGAGTACAGATCGACATCCTCCGGCAGATCGATCTCCGGGCGGATCACGTGGAGAAAACTGTCCGGCCGGCCCTCCGCCAGGATGCGCGCTTCGTCGGTGTCAATAACATCGTAGGGTACACATGCGATCTGCTCCACAAGTTCGGGCCTGGGACGCCAGGCTTTGAAAGGATGAATATCAATCATGAGAAAAGAGGAGAAAATATTTGAAGCTTTCAGGTGTTGGCCTTAAAATACGAAATTGGCGGTCAATGTGAAGCCGGTTGATGCCGCCATCCAGTGCTTTTGAATTCCATTATTATCGATACAAAAAACAGGAATAAATACATGTCACAGAACAACGACAAGACGGTAAGCCCGGAGCAGCAGGATCAGATCCTGTTCATGATGCTCGTGCAGCAGCATCAGCAAATCGCCCAGATGGGACTCGGTGAGCAGGAAAATCCGGCTACGGGCAAGAAAGAGAAGGACCTGAAGGCCGTCAAGTATGCCATCGACACCCTGACAATGCTGGAAAAGTACACCTCCGGAAACCTGTCAAAGGAAATGTCCGGCTACCTCACCGAAACCCTCAAGTCACTGCGGCTTAAATATGTCGATGCCAATAAAGCCTGATGCCACTGTCGGAGAGCGCAAGCTGGTGCCGGCTGGCGGCGGGGTCATCATCAGATTGCAGGGCGACCGGCGCGAGGTGCTGCTGATACTGCGCCGGGGCCTGTGGGATCTGCCAAAGGGCAAGATTGAGGCAAACGAATCCCCCGAAGAGGGCGCCCTGCGCGAAGTGGAAGAGGAGACAGGGTGCAGTGTCCTCAGCATAACAGGACCGCTCGGAACGACAATGCATGACTATGAGGAACACGGCGAGCAGGTAACCAAAAAGACCTGGTGGTATGCCATGCAATCAGGAAGGCCGGACCTGAAGCCTCAGCTGGAGGAAGATATTGAAGCCCTGGAGTGGACGGACCTTTCCAGGGCTTCGGGAATAGTGGCTTTTGAAAATCTGAGAGAGGTTCTTCACCGACTGCAGGAACTGCTCAAAACGCAGTCTTGACGCACAAAGCCGTCCACTTTACAGCGGATCAATTCTGCAGACGGAACATGATCGGGAGCTGGAACTGAACCCGCACGGCCCGACCGCGCTGGCGGCCGGGTGACCACTCTACCGATTCAATAGCGGCTATGGCTGCTTCGTCACATCCACCGCCGATTCCACGTACGACTACGGGATCGCGAACCTGGCCATTTTCGTCCACGATGAACTGAATGATGACCCGTCCTTCGATTCCGGCCCTGCGGGCGGCATCCGGATAGCGGATGTTGTTGTAAATGGCTGCCATTCCTCCGGCAGGCTCGGGCATGTCCTCAACAACCTGGAAGATTTCAGGCTCTTCCTCTTCCTCTTCGATATCAGGCGGAGGGGGCGGAGGCAGGTCAAGCGGTGCATCGAGGTCCAGGTCCGTGTCCAGATCGAAGAACATATCCTCGACGATTTCATCATCCGGAACCGGCTCCGGCTGAGGTGGACGGGGCGGGGGCGGAGGAGTAAGCTCCTGTTCGGTCTGAATGATTTCCTCCATTTCGATGATCTCCTGCTCCATCTCTACAATATCAAAATCGCCGCCAAAATTCAGGTTCATCTTGAAGACAAGGATGAAAGCGAGCAAGGTCAGGATCAACCCGACCTGGATATTGATGATGTAAACATTGCGAAGATCAGCTGCCGGTTTTTTTCTTTCTAATACAGACATATTAGCTTTTGCTGTGTAGCGTATATTTTTTGCAAGATAAAATAAAAGCAAAAAGTGCATCTAATGCAAATGGCCTGCTTCCTGAACCTTGCTCTTAATTCCTGTATTTAAATTAACTAATCAAGGTGAAATTTTATTTTCCCCTTTTTATGTGTTTACATCAATTTCGATTCATATGGTCAGAATGATCTCACATGACAGGGTGCAATCATGCTTATTTGTGTCAGCCTGAGGCTGTCATGTTCGTAGCACTTCGTGACCTTCGGTTCATCTGTTTACATCAATTTCGATTCATATGGTCAGAATGATCTCACATGACAGGGTGCAATCATGCTTATTTGTGTCAGCCTGAGGCTGTCATGTTCGTTTCAGATAATTTCGCACGGGATGAAGTACCAGGAAAGCAGTAAAACATCCCAGCGAGTTTGCCGCGATATCCCCCCAGCTCGCTGCTCTTCCCAAGGGCATAAGATATTGCAGTCCTTCAATGGCGGCCCCGAAGAGAATGCCGGCGATCATCAGCAGGAAAAGGTTGATGTTCACTTTTCCCCTGTAAACGATCATGTACAGACCGAGAAAAAAAGTCCATCCCCCAAACATTCCGAAATGTCCGATTTTGTCGTAGGAAAAAAGCCGGGTGCTCGGCAGGGCGTCGCCGGGGAGCAACGTGAGCAGCAGCATCAATACCGTCCAGATGAGTAATACAGGTGGTATGGCAGACCGGATGATCCGATTGCGCGTAAGAATGTCAGTCATGTAAGATCGGAAGGTTCCGGAAATGCTTTTCCGGCAGATATAACTTCGTTTATTTTGTGGTAACCGTACAACAGGGCATGTTCACAGCTCTCCAGCGGCTTCCCTGTTCGGGACAGAAACGCAGCAAGGTGGCCCGCAAGTGTGTCACCGAATCCGGCTCTTGAAAAAACAGTGGTTTCGTAGGGCGTGACCAGGACCTGCTGATCGGATGGAGAATGGACAAAGGTTGGGTTGCCTTTTGCAAGCACCACACATCCCAGCCGTTCCGAAAGTGCAGCGGCATTCATAAGGCGCTCATGGTCGCTGCCGGACGTCTCACCAGTCAGCATGGCCAGCTCTCCGGGATGGGGCGTCAGGATCACCTGTCCGGGATGCTCTTTCCCCGAAATGAGCTGTCCGTATTCCGGAAGGCAATGCAACGCATCCGCATCTATGATCATGGGACTGGTGCAATCTGCGATCACCTTGCGCACAAAAGCTGCCGTCTGGTCCTCCCGCCCGATACCCGGACCGATGACAACAACTCCCTCTTTCTCATCCAGCCAGCTCAGTACCGGTTCCGCATCTTCTTCCGTAAAAAACTCCGACTCAAAATCCCCGATCGGCTTTTTGACAAGCTGTGGCGCCTGGGAGTCCATCGGAATGGACCAGGCTGCGGGATAGATCAAGCTTACGGCACCCATTCCAAGCGACCATGCGGCCCTGGCTGCATACAGCGGCGCACCGGTAAGCCCCGGTGAACCACCGATGACATGCACGACACCGTTGTTGTATTTGTGCTTTTGGACCCGCATGGGCGTTCCTCCCGGACCCGCAATTACCCGGTTTCGGGAATGCAGCGCCCGTTCCGGCTGCAGCGACATATCGACAAGCCGCATCCGGATCGTTTCCTTGTATACGGGTGGAAAAGGCAGGCGCACCATCGCCCGGTCACCGCAGTAAACAGGTCCGACACCGAGATAGCATCCAAGCTTCCGGAGGCCGAACTGTATGGTTTTTTTCGCCTGCACAGCGCATCCAAGAACCTCTCCGGTCTCACTTTGGATGCCGGACGGAATGTCCAGGGCAATGACCGGCTTTCCCGACCGATTGATTTTATCGATATTGCCGGCAACCGGCGGACCGATCTCCCGTTCCAGGCCGGTTCCGAAAATCCCGTCCACCACCAGATCAAAGGAATCCGGCGCCGGCCATTTCTGATGGACCGGGATCTCCATTTCCATCTCCCTTGAAAGCCTCATGAGACGATCGAAATTGCGCTGGGCGTCAGGTGACAGCCCGTTCGTGCCCATTAACGGAAACAGCGACACACGGTAGCCGTAACTCATCAGGATTCGCGCGATGACAAACGCGTCCCCCGCATTGTTGCCCTTTCCACAAACAAACAGAACGCGCAAGGGATCCCGGTGCATCTTATTGCTCTCACCGGAAAGGGGATAGTCGGCCATGATCAGATCCGCAGCCCTGTTGCCTGCGATTTCCATGAGCGTTTCACCCGGGATGCCGAACGATTCGATGGTCTGCCGGTCTGTCTCACGGCTCTGTTCACCGGTTGCCAGCAGAAGATCCTGATGCCTTGTCGCAGTGTTCATCTTGGTCTGGATTGGTCAGCGTAACTGTTACTTTCAGGGTAACGGATGGGATCGGCTGATGATGATACGTCTGCACGGTGCTGCCGTATCACAGCCGCACAAAAAATCAGGCATTTCCTAATACGCACGGGCAAAAAGGACGGGATAGGGAGAATCCTTCCCGGTCACCATGCATTTCCCGGGCTGCTTTTCCGGCTTCAAAGGCAGACATCGGATGGTCGCCTTGGTTTCGTTCTTGATCTGTTCCTCTGTTTCCGCGGTGCCGTCCCAGTGTGCGTATACAAACCCGCCTTCCGCATCCAGGATCTCCTTGAATTCCGCGTAACTGGATGCGTGACGCGTCTGCTTGCGGGTGCGGTCCCGCGCGGCCGCCAGCAAATCGGCCTGGATCGTTTCCAGCAGGTCAGGGATCAGCTTTTCAATACCGTCGCGACTGGTAATCTCCTTCTTCAACGTGTCGCGCCGGGCCAGCTCCACATTGTTCTTCTCCACATCGCGCGGACCCACGGCAATGCGCAGCGGGGTGCCCTCCACTTCGTGCTGGGCAAACTTCCATCCCGGCTTGTACTGGTCGCGATCGTCAAAAACAGCGCGTATGCCTGCATTTTTGAGCGAATCCAGGATGGATGCACCATATTCAAGCACGCGCGCCTTCTCGTCGTCGTTGCGCCAGATGGGGACGATGGCCACCTGGGTAGGTGCCAGCCGCGGCGGCAGCACAAGACCGTTATCATCGGAATGGGTCATGATCAAACCGCCGATGAGCCGGGTGGATACGCCCCAGCTCGTAGCCCAGACAAACTTCTCCTTGCCGTCCTTGTCCTGAAAACGCACATCAAACGCTTTGGCAAAGTTCTGTCCCAGGAAATGGGAGGTGCCGGCCTGCAGCGCCTTGCCGTCCTGCATCATCGCTTCAATGCAGTAGGTGTCCACCGCCCCGGCGAATCGCTCTGAAGGTGATTTGACTCCGGTTTCCACCGGCATGGCCATGTAATCCTCGGCAAAAGACCGGTATACCTCCAGCATCCGGTACGCCTCCTCGCGCGCTTCGGCTTCCGTGGCATGGGCGGTGTGCCCCTCCTGCCACAGGAATTCCATGGTGCGCAGAAACAGGCGGGTACGCATCTCCCAGCGCACCACATTGGCCCACTGGTTGATCAGGATGGGCAGGTCGCGGTACGACTGGATCCAGTCACGGTACGCATCCCAGATGATGGTCTCGGATGTCGGCCGGACGATCAGCTCTTCCTCGAGCTTGGACTCCGGGTCCACCGCCACCCCGTCCTCGGAATTGACCAGGCGGCTGTGTGTGATGACGGCGCACTCCTTGGCAAAACCCTCAACATGCTGCGCTTCTTTGGAAAGAAAGGACTTCGGGATGAAAAGCGGGAAATAGGCATTGCGATGACCTGTCTCCTTGAACATGGTGTCCAGCTGCTGCTGGATGTTCTCCCACAGGGCATATCCATTGGGTTTGATCACCATGCAGCCCCTTACAGGAGAGTGAGAGGCAAGTTGTGCTTCACGCACGATATCCAGGTACCACTGGGAATAATCTTTCGCTCTTTCCGTTATTTTTTTTGCCATGAGAGTTTGTTGCTGAAATTATGGAAGTGTCACTCAGAGTTGTTTGAAGTCGTTTCAGGATGCGTGGATGAAAATACGCGTTTCCTCTTCCAGTTTCACCTGCTACCTTTGTGACTTTCGGAAAAATCGAAATTTTGTTATATTTCAATCTTGCAAAAAATGAGGCGTGGTAGCTCAGTTGGTTAGAGCGTCGGATTCATAACCCGGAGGTCGGCGGTTCAATCCCGCCCCACGCTACAAGCTGCTTTCGGAG
>SKYW01000082.1 GCA_007127695.1 Balneolales bacterium
AACCACCTATTATGCAGTAAGCAATGCCGACGGCAGGGTCTGGATCGGTTCCAGTGACGGCCTGGCATCCACGGATGATCTCGGGGAAACCTGGGAAATTACCCGGGTCAATTTTCCGCTGGACGGACAGAACAAACACCAGGATGATGCCCCCGATGTCCGCGCCTATGCCTACCCCAACCCGTTTTCTCCCCGGCAGCACGACCTGGTGCGAATCAAATTTGAAAATCCGGAGGCTTCTTCGGTTTCAGTGCGTCTTTATGACTTCGGCATGAACCTCATCCGGATACTGGATGACAAACGCGAGCTGGACAGCGGCACGTATGAAGCGGTCTGGGACGGTACAGACCAGCAAGGCCGCAAAGTCGCCAATGGTACGGTTTTTTATGAAGTCGATACCGGAAACCGTCGCACCGTCGGCAAAATTCTCGTGCTTGAATAGAAACCATACATGTACAGCGTAAAGCCATATTCCCGTGACCGGACCATTTCCAGTCCGAAAACCGCCCTGCTCACCTTGCTGCTCATCGCATTTTTATGGATGCCCGTTCAGGATGCACTGGCCCAAAGCGGCGGCTTCAGCGGCGCCTACACCCGTATGGGCTTTGGCGCCCGGGGCATGGCCATGGGCAATGCCCTGGGTACCGTTTCCCAGGAGGGTGTCTTCGCCCACTACAACCCGGCACTTGCATCCTTCGCCACAGAAAATCAGATGGACATTGGAACGGCTCTGATGTCCTTTGACCGGAGTCTGCACGCATTCAATGTCACGTTCCCGCTTCCACCTATTGCGGGTCTCAATATTGGCCTGCTCAACGCCAACGTATACGATATTGACGGACGCACCTCGAGCGGCTATCACACGGAAATGCTCTCCACGCACGAGTTCCAGCTGTTCGCCGCATTCGGGTTGTCCGTAAGCCCGCGCCTGCGCATAGGTGTTGCAGCAAAACTTCACTATGCCAGTTTTTATGATGACATCGATAATGCAACTGGTGCCGGATTTGATGTTGGACTGGTTGCGCATCCAACAGAAAACTGGCGGATCGGATTTGCCGTCCAGGACCTGATCTCATCCTATTCCTGGAACACCAACCCCTTGTATGGCACGCTTGGCGGACGAAACCGCAACGATCCCATTCCCGTACGCTTTCGGCTCAGCACATCCTACCACGTCACAGATATTGGGCTTATTGTAAGCAGTGAATACGAAATTCTCAGACAGAGCGCTGAAATTGTGGAAAGAAGACAGCTTGATGGAGTGATACCGCCTCAAAACAGTTCGCGGATCGACGATGTCACCACCAACAGCCAACAGTTCCGGATCGGTGCTGCGTGGCGTGCCCATGAGCGTTTTTCACTGCGCACCGGCTGGGAGATCATGGATTTGGAGTACCTGAAAGAGACCCATAAATTAAGCGCAGGGTTCTCGGTTCACCTGCCATATGACGTGATGAGTCCGTCTGTCGACTATGCCTTTGTCCGTGAGCCACTTGGAATCGCCGGAATGCACGTGCTAACGTTACGGTTATCACTTTAGATCCATACTTCAATCCGTATCCCGCAGATGAAAACATATTCGCAATCCATTCTTGCCTTTACCTGGGTTATCCTGCTTGCTGCCATGCAGCCGTCCGATGCACACAGCAGGCAATCAACGGGGATGCACTTCCTCCTGGTGGGGCCCTCGGCGCACAATATGGGGGCTTCGGATGGACACACGGCTGCCCTGACGGGCGCTTCTGCCATCTACCTCAATCCCGCGCTGCTGTCACTCGAAAAACAAAGCAGTGCGACCGTTTCCTACATGGTCTGGCCGGCCACGGATACCCGGAACAGTTTCGCAGGACTGGTAAGCAAGGGGGACAGGCATACCTTCGGAGTGGCACTGCTCTCCTCTCTGATCGATGATATCCCATTCCGCAGCAGTCCGACACCCACACCGGACGGTTATTTTGCCATCAGGTATTTCTCCCTGGCCGGATCATACTCCCGGAACTTCGGTCCCTTGGCCGCAGGAGTGACCGGGATGTATCTGTACGAACAGTATTTTCGTCAGAGTGCCTCCGGTTTTGCCGTCAACACGGGATTGGCGCTGAACTTGCTGGACGAGCGCGCCCGTCTTGGCGTCTCCCTGCGCAACCTGGGTTCCATGCAGGACCTGGCAGAAACCGCCACACGCCTGCCCACCCTGCTGAGCGTTGGAACCGATATCCAATTGCTCCAGTTTTCCACATCCGCGATCGAGGATGAAATCCCTCTCCTGATATCTGTAGTTGCTGATTACAATATTCCTCTTAATGAGATGTCCGGATCACGGGAGGGATCGATTCTGGCGCAGGACGACGGGTATCTGAATGCCGGCATAGAAGTCAATGTGGCCGAAATCATTGATGTGCGGGCAGGATTGCGTACGGGTGCTACAGAACGGCGCCTGAACTTCGGTGCCGGATTGTTTGTCAGCGACTTCTATTTCAATTACGCCTTTCTCCCGTTTCAGGACGGCTTCGGGGTTGCCCATTCCGTAAGTCTGCAATACTACTTCTGAGTGCAATAATGGGGTCATGGGTTGGCTTAAGACTTAAGACCCCACACCCCAGACCCCAGACTTCAGACCCCTGACCTCAGACCGGCTCCTCGTGGATCTCCTTCCAGAATCGCGCCATCGAAACGATGACACCCTTGGCAATGAAGATGCTGAACACCAGGATCAGTCCATATTCCTGCAGTGCCACTACCGCGATGAAATAGAAGACAAACAGATACACTTTCCCGCGGTTTTGCTGCAGATGGTGCATCTTGAATCTGGGAATTTTATCAAAGGGCACCGTGCTCACCATCAGCAGCGATAACAGCAATATGACAGGCATAATCATGCTGTTGATTCCGTACTTGAATCCCTCAAAAAGTTCCGGGTTGGGCTGGAATATAAGGAACAGGGCCACCAGCATCATGGCCAGTGCAGGGATCGGAAGTCCCTTGAAATAATCAGGATCCTCTATGCGCGCATCCACGTTAAAACGTGCGAGGCGAATGGCACCGCACAAGGCAGGTAGAGCGGAAATGATGATTCCAATAATCATCATTTCATTGAGTGAGTAACTGTAAAACAGAAAGGCAGGAGCAACTCCAAATGATACAATATCACTAAGGGAATCCAGTTCGATCCCAAATTCGGTATTGGCATTGGCGAGTCGGGCCATGAATCCATCCATCATGTCAAAAACAGCGGCGATGACAATGAGCCATGCCCCAAACTCCAGTTTTCCTTCGTATATCTGAATGAGCGCCACGAACCCGCAAAACAGGTTCATGAGCGTGAAAAAACTGGGAACCACGGCCCTCGGAATGGGCTTCCTGAACTTTCGTCTCAGGTGATCATTGCGCAATTTCCGCCGTATCAGTCTTCTTTCTGGATTCATGGTCCCCGATTCCTTTGTCAGTCCAGCCTGGCAAGAATGGTTTCCCCGCCAACCGTTTTATCACCGACGTTGACCAGGATGTCCAAATCATCCGGGACAAGGATATCCATGCGGGAGCCGAATTTCATGATGCCGAACCGGTCACCTGCTTTCACTTCATCTCCCTCCACCGTATGGAAAACTATGCGACGTGCTACAAGTCCGGTGATCTGCCGGAAGAAAACCTTTATACCGGATGGGTGTTGCACTCCGAACTCGGCGCGCTCGTTGAGTTCGGATGCTTTCGGATGCCAGGCAACCAGGTATTTGCCGGGATGATAGGAAACATACTCGACTTTGCCGGAAACCGGGTGCCGGTTGACATGGACATCCATAACGGACAGAAATATGCTGATCTGCTTGCAGGATCCACCCAGATAGGATTCCTGTCGCACCGGATCGATCGAAATCACCTTGCCATCGGCGGGGGCCAGTATGTACGGACCCTCGGGTATGCTCCTTTCAGGATCACGGAAGAAAAAGAGCGTGAAGCCTGCTATGAAAAGGGCAACCAGGTAGAGCAGGATCGAAACATTGCTGTTCAGCAGCCAGCCAATGGCTACCAGAACCAACGCGAAAAAAAGTGCGGCAATTATTACAGGAACACCATCTTTAGCAAATCTCATACATCAGTTGACTACGTGACGGAGTATATCGTTGAATGTGACGAAAATCATGAGGCTGATCAGCAGAATAAAGCCTATTTGCTGGAGTGCCATCCTGACTTTGACCGATGGTTCCCTGCGGGTGATCGCCTCGTATACCAGGAACATCAAATGTCCGCCATCCAGCATGGGAATAGGCAGGATATTCATAAGCGCGAGCGTAATACTGAGAAATGCCGTGAAATTCCAGAAGCCAAGCGCTCCTCCCCTTTCCGTCACATCAGCTGTCACGGAGGCAATGGCAACAGGTCCGCCAAGATTCTCCCGGATGGAGATGGAGCCTGTCAGCAGTTGCCGAAACCCGTTGATAATCCCGAGCAGCGTATCATGGGCCTGGGAAACCCCCTCTCGTATCGATGCAAAAAAACCGAAGTTTATGGTCTCGAAACCGAAATATTCATGTGGATCGACAATGGCAATACCGATGATGCGGCGATCCGGGTCAGGAGCGATGGTCACATCCATAACCTCCTCATCACGACGTATCGAGAAGGTCATTTCATCACCGCCTTCCTGTATTTTGTTGACCATTTGTATCCAGAAACCCACCTCCTGTCCATCAATGGCCACAATCTCATCACCGGGCTTAAGTCCGGCTTCGTCCGCCGGCGATCCTTCGGAAACGGCACCGACTTTACTTGGAAGGGCATTTTGCAACTCAATAAACTCCGGATTTCTCGCAAGATGATCAAGAAAATCCTCAGGCGGATGGAGGGTGACCATCTCCCCGTCACGTTCCACGGTAAAGGACAGTGATTTGCTGGTAATCTCGGAGATGGAGAAGAACTGCCCCCTGCGGACGTAGTCGATCTCTTTGTCGTTGACGGCCACAATGCGGTCACCGGTCTCAAAGCCCACTTTCTCCGCCGTGGAGCTTTCCGGGATGTACATTCCCTTTATATTTTCAACCGGAATCTGGTTGACTCCGTGCGAGTAGGTGATAACCGCAAATATGGCGTATGCCAGGAACATGTTGAAGATCACCCCGGCCGTAATGACGATCATCCGCTGCCATACCGGTTTGCTTCGATACTCATAATCCTTTGGTTCGGACTTTGTGAAACTGTCGTCCATGCTCTCATCGACCATGCCCGAAATTTTCACGTATCCCCCCAGGGGCAGCGCCGAAACGCAGTAGTCTGTGTCCCCTTTTTTAATGCCAAAAAGGCGGGGCGGGAAACCGATGGAAAAGCGTTCCACCCGCATTCCAAAAAGTTTCGCAGCCAAAAAATGTCCCAGTTCGTGTACCAGTACAAGAACAAAAATGGCCGCGATAAAAATGACTAAAGTCTGAAGTATGCTAAAAATCACTTCTTTGTAAAATTTCTGGTTATATCAGATAATCCGGGCATAGGCTCTTGCCTCCCGGTCCACCGCTTCGAGCGACTCTACTGATAACGTATCTGTGTTTCTTATATGAGACAAACTTTTTGCTACTATTTCAGAGACTTGAATATACGAAATTTCTTCTTTGAGAAATCGCTCAACTGCCACTTCGTTTGATGCATTTAAAACGGCTGGTGCGTAACCGCCGGCATCAATTGCCTGCAGGGCCAGATCGAAACAGGGGAAACGCTCCAGATCCACAGGTTCAAACGTCAATTCCTGCGCCTTGCTCCAGTCGATCTGTCGGGAGGGAAGCGGCCAGCGGTCCGGGAAGCTCAGCGCGTACTGGATCGGAAGGCGCATGTCCGGAAGGCCCATCTGAGCTTTGATGGATCCATCATGGAAGAGCACCATGGAGTGGACAATACTTTGCGGATGAACAACGGCCTCGATGCGTTCAAGAGGCAGGCCGAACAGCCAGTGCGCCTCAATGACCTCCAGCCCCTTGTTCATCATGGTTGCCGAATCAATAGTGATTTTGGCACCCATATCCCAGTTCGGATGCTTGAGGGCATCACGGACGGTTGCCTGACGCAACTGCTTTCTGCTCCATGTGCGGAATGGCCCCCCGCTGGCCGTGATGATCAGTTTCTCAATGTTTCTCAACTCCTCACCGACCAGGCATTGGAGAATGGCACTGTGCTCAGAATCTATCGGTATCAGGCGGTCATAGTTGCCATTGAGGTAGGGTGCCAGCAACTCACCACCGACGACCAGCGACTCTTTGTTGGCCAGCGCCACCTTTTTTCCAGCCGAAAGCGCGGCAATACTCGGACGGAATCCCGAAAAACCCACCAAGCTGTTGATCACCGTATCGACTTCTTCGGCGGTGACCAGGTCGTTCATCTTTTCCTTTCCGCAAAGCAGCCCGGTATCCGTATGTGTGACCGCATCCCTGAGCCGGCTGAAATGGGTCTCATCCACAAGCAAGGCATAAGTGGGATGGAATTCGTTGATCTGTTTTGCCAGGGTTTCCCAGTTTGTGTGCGCCGTGATGGCAAATACCTCCAGTTTATCCGGATGTTCACGCACAATATCAAGTGTCTGGGTGCCGATGGATCCGGTCGACCCGAGAATAAGAAGGCTTTGTTTGTTCACGTCAGTATGCTGGTAGTATGGTAAGCGGTTATGGCGATGTGCGGCTCAATCCGAGCACAGTAAAATACCATAAAAAAAAATTGGCTGAAATTGTTCCCGGAGCGGCAGCTTGATTTGTGCAACGGGGTATGTAATAAAACAGAAAACCGACAAGAGATGCCGGACTATTCCGTCACAAAAACGACACCCAGCATCCGACCGCTGCGAAAACCATCCCTGCGATGGGAGTGCAGCAGCTTCTCATTCCGAACGGTGCAGGCAGTATCACGAATCACTGATGGACCAGAAATGCCGTTTTTCAGGATCTCTTCGTAGATGAACCCCTGTAAATCAACATGGGGCTTGTGTCCGGACCGGTCCACGAAGCGTTCCGGAAACTGGGACGCCACCTCTTCACCGACTTCAAAAGCCTTCAGGGAGATGCACGGACTTATGTAAGCCTGAATCAGGTCGGGCTCTGCTCCTATATTCTCCATTTGACGCACCGCTTCGGGTATAATTCCTGCAATGGCGCCCCGCCAACCTGCATGCACTGCTGCCACAACTTTGTTCTCGCGATCCGCCAGAAGCAACGCCGCGCAATCTGCGACGAGCACTCCCACAGCCAGGCCGGGCCGATCGGTAACCAGTCCGTCTGCCTCTCCTGCAAGACCCGGCTTATCCGTATACAACACCTGCCTGCCATGTACCTGTTTTGCCATGCACAGTGTCAGTTCCGGACGGTCAAAATACCCCGAGATAATGCTGCGGTTGTTTTCAAGCGCCTTCAACGCACCATCGGCATTCCTGGGATCCGTAACGGATTCAAACCGTGCGCCACCCTTCTCAATCTCGCGGGTGATAAACGCGGCATGCAACTCTTTTCTATCTGTCCAGATTTCAGGCATCAGACCGCAGCTCCGTTTTCATCCAGTGATGCGGCCACCACATCCCGGACCAGACCCATTGGCATGGCTTTACCGAACCACAGTTCAAATGACCGGGCCGCCTGATACAGGAACATGTCAAGCCCCCCGATCACTTGTGCCCCTTCATGGCGCGCCTGCTGCAACAGTTTTGTTTCGGCTGGATTGTATATGATATCATAACAAATCTTTTGTTTCAGCAACGGAACCAATCGTTCCTGCACCGGTGAACGGTCACGGTCGGGATGCATTCCCACCGGCGTGGTATTCACAAGAAGATCTGATCCGCGGATAGCCTGTTCCAGATCATCATACGTCACAAGACGCACAACATCCGGATTCATGGTGGCCATTTCGTGCTTCCTGTATGTACGACTTACAAGATAGATGCTCTTGCATCCGCTTTCTATCAGCCCGGCGGTTGCAGCCCTGGCGGCTCCGCCTGTTCCCAGAATGGTCGCACTGGCAATGTTCCCCAAACGCTCCAAAGGCTTCATAAAACCGTATACATCGGTGTTGTAGCCTGTCAAGAGTCCATCACGGGCATCTGGCACGATGGTATTTACTGCCCCGATTCGCCGTGCGGTATCTTCAAGCGCATCAAGCAACGATACGATTTTTTCTTTCAGCGGGATTGTGACATTGGAGCCTTTGAACCCCGGCAATGCGAAGAGACCAGGGATCAGATGGAACTCCGCAGTCGGACAGGCCACGGCATGATACTGCACAGGAATTCCGTGATAGGCAAGCGCAGCATTGTGTATTGCGGGTGAGCGGCTGTGTGAAACCGGATATCCAAGCACGCAAACAAACGGCTTGGCGACCAATTCACTATCAAGGAAAGCGGAGAGGAGCATTTATCAGTGGCCAGCTTGGATCACATGCGGATAAAAAAAAAGGGGCACAAGCCCCCTTTTTTAAACTCTGCCTGAAAATCAGGCTGTTACTTCTTCTTTCTTTTCGGAAGCAACCTCCTCTTTCTCACTTTCGTCTTTGAAACTGCCGCTTTCTGCAAGATTTTTGAACTTCTCAAGGTCACTCAGAAGTTGATCTGGCAGTTCCTCGATAAATTTGGCCATTTCAGAAGAGGGATCACCAAAGAACGTCCGGTAATCAAGACTGAAATCCACCCTGGTGCGGGATCCGTTGTTCAACGGAGTAAAGCGAATGGTTCCGGTCTGGTTCAGGTTACCATTAATAGTGATCCAGGCAAAACGGGTATTACGCAGATCATCAATGATGTTGGTGGTCCACCGGAATTCTTCTCCACCAATTTCAGTTACGTATTCAAAAGTTTGTGAGTTCACTT
>SKYW01000104.1 GCA_007127695.1 Balneolales bacterium
AGATCACCATAAATCCGAAGCGGGTGCGTGAGTTTCTCGGCGTGGAGAAATTCAAGGAACGGGACCTGGAAAAGAAAGACCGTATCGGAAGCGTGAACGGACTGGCCTGGACCAGCACGGGCGGCAGCATCCTCAACCTGGATGTGGCACGCATGTATGGAAAGAACAAGCTGCTGCTGACCGGGAAGCTGGGGGATGTGATGAAAGAGTCGGCTCAGGCGGCACTGACCTATGTGCGGTCCCATGCCTCCGAGTTCGGATTGTCCGATGACTTTTTTGAAAAGAACGAGATCCATGTTCATATCCCGGAAGGAGCCATTTCCAAGGATGGTCCAAGCGCGGGAATGGGCATCGCGCTGGCCATGATCTCCCTGCTCACCGAAACACCGGTCCGGCACGATGTGGCTGTCACCGGCGAGATTACGCTTCGGGGGGACATTTACGCCATTGGAGGCCTTAATGAAAAGCTTCTTGCCGCCCAGCGCAAGGAAATCCGAACCGTTATCATCCCGAAGGAAAACCTGCCGGACCTTGAGGATATTCCGGAGAAAGTAAAAAAAGGCCTGAATATCATTGGTGTTGATCACATTTCAGAGGTCCTGCCGCATGTCTTCCGCTCTGCCCGCTTTGCCTCACGGTCAACCGTGCATCCATCGAACAAGCGGAGTCGGTCAGGCAGAAAGAGCGCCCACCAACCGTCGCCGGCCGGAAGGTGAGAGCATCGCTCCCTATGAATAGTTACAGATATGACTCCGATATGGGAAAATCCTTACATCTTTTTTTTTCTTATCAGCACAAGGGTCATAAGAAGTACAATAGCCGCCGGGATGCCCGCAGATACTGTCGGCATTTGCAGGCCGCAATCCGGCCGACCCGGTGATCGTTCTCCTGAAGCGGCACAAAGGTAATCCAAAGCTGCATTAGACAAATATGGTACAAACGCCTGCTCCTCACTTTCATTCCGAGGAAGACCGGGAAGATTACACCCGGCATGACCTTGATGTACCCGAGGGACACCATGAGCAGATGCGCCTGGACAAGTACATCACGCAGTTCATACAGAACGCAACCCGGAACAAGGTCCAGGAAGGCATCCGCAAAGGCTGGGTCCGGGTGAACGGCTTGCTGGAAAAAGCCTCCTACCGCGTGCAGCCGGGGGATGAAATCGTGATCATCGTCCCCAAAGCGCCACCTCCGGAAGCGCGTGCGGAGCACATTCCGCTGGATATCGTCCATGAGGATGAAGACGTCATCGTAGTCGACAAGCCGGCAGGCATGGTGGTCCACCCGTCTTACGGAAACTGGACCGGTACCCTGGTCAATGCCCTCCTCTGGCATACAAAGAAGCTTTCGGCCGCAAACAAGGAAGAGGATCTGCTGCGTCCGGGCATCGTCCACCGGCTCGACAAAGGCACCAGCGGACTCCTGGTCGTTGCCAAAAATGACCACGCACACCATCACCTTTCAAAGCAGTTTGCTGAAAAAAGCGTCGAACGCACCTACCGCACCGCCATCTGGGGGGTTCCCCAAAAGAACCGCGGAACCATCCACCAGCCGCTGGGACGCGACCCCTCCGACCGAAAAATAATGGCGGTTCTGGAGCCCGGCAAGGGCAAGGACGCCATCACCCATTACCGGGTGCTGAAGCGGTACGACCATCTGACCCTGCTTGATGTCACGCTTGAAACCGGCCGCACCCACCAGATCCGGGTTCATTTTTCATGGATGGGGCATCCGGTTCTGGGCGATCCGGTCTACGGCGGCGACTCCGTTCGGTACGGTCCGAATACCGGAACCCGTAAAACCATGTTCCAGAACATTTTCTCTTTGCTGGGCCGGCAGTGCCTGCATGCCCGCACCCTTGGATTTGAACATCCGGCTTCCGGCGACTGGCTCCAGTTCACCTCTGAAATACCAGGCGATATGGAAAAGGTCCTTGAAAAACTCGATCATTACTGCACATGAACCGAAGGTCACGAAGTGCTACGAACATGACAGCCTCCGGCTGACATACATGAGCATGATTATATCCTGTCAACATATCCAACATAATCCAAACACTCGTTCACATGTTCAACAAAGAGATTCGCATCAATGTAACCCTGGACAAAAAAAGCATCCCGGAGAAGATTATCTGGAATGCGGATGACACAAGCATAACCGACATGCCGGTTCGCGCCATGCTGCTCGCCCTGTGGGATCACAACAACAAGGACACCCTCCGGCTGGACCTCTGGACCAGGGACATGAGCCGGGACGAGATGAAGATTTTTTTCTATGAAACCCTCAAGACCATGGCCGATACGCTTGAGCGTTCCGTCGACGACGAGCGCATCGCAGGTGACATGCGTGATTTTTGTTCCTATTTTGCTGAAAAAATGGATATTATAGATAAAACAGGGGAGTAATAGCCCGCGTTTATAAAAAAACTGACGAGGTCATGGCGACAAAACAGATTCTTTATGTCGAAGACGACAACGCAAACCAGATGCTGGTTAAGCTGTTTTTCAAGAAAGAGCCTTTTGAAATGACCGGGGTGGACAATCCCGATGATGCGCTGGAACTCATGAAATCACAACCGTTTGACGTTGTGATCGTGGACCTGAACCTGCGAAAGGAAGGCGATGGCGCCGAGCTTATCCGGGAAATGCGAAAACTGTCCGGGTATGAGAACGTACCGGTTTTCGTTTTCAGCGGACATGATATCCACTCCTTCAAGGAGTATGGAATAGAGGGCATGATCAGCAAATACTTCAGCAAGCCCGTCGGCAAAAAGACACTTATCCAGGCTGTTTGGGAAGTTCTTGGAACAGAACAGAACCAAACGTGACGGCGCTCTCGCGCTCGCGCTCATCCCACAGCTCATAACTGGTCATCGTTCCCTTTATACCATAAAGTGCTTGTAATGCGGTATAAAGCGGGGGGAATCCGCAGATCCGGAAGGGATCATAGTCGCGTTTCATCATCTGCAGCAATTCCCGGCTGCTGCCGGCAGCGGCATGGTCGAGGAATTCGCGGTCGAAGGTCCGAATATCCCTGAACATATCCGAGGCCGGGGCTTGGTCGCCAAACTTGTGGCCCACATGGGAAAGATCTCCCGATATCACGAACAAGGTGTCCGGGTCACTCGCAAAATGATGCCGCAAAAAGGACGCCATGGCATCCACTTTCCGGCCGGCATCCCCATCCTCCACATAATACATCTCATCCAGCGAACCGACCAGCAGGGGTACGAGTGTGAACGGGTGCGACCAGAGATACTGGAGGAAAATGAGATGCAGTTCGATACTGTGCTCGGTCCGGTGTGCGCGGTCCGCAAAGGAGCATCCGGCCGCATCCGCCTCTTCTTCAAGAAGCCGGAGCGTTTCCCTGTCGGTTGTAACGGTGCCAAGCGGCGTTTGAAAATCCTTTCGGGTGGCTATAAACGGCTTGCCATCGTAAAGCGGATAATAGGACCCGGCGTAGTGCGAGGTAGCCAGCAGCACCACCCGGCGTGGACGCAGTTCTGCCAGCGGCCGGAATGCAGGCACGTATGACGCGAGTCCAACCCTCAGGTCAATATGCGGGGCATACAGGGCCTTGATGAAGCCATCGGTGCCTTTTCCCGGGACATCCCCACCGGTTTCACCGCCCGGAACATATGCCTGCTCTTCCGGAAGCCCCTCGCTCTGGCCCGGATCCGGAAAACCGGACGGGTCTTTGCTTTCCGGAAAACCGTGGCTGTCCATACGACCGTTCGAGGCAAAGGCCGCATCCAGCATCTCCCTGATTTCATCCGGTGCTGGCGGGTAGGATGAGCCCGCACAGACGGCCGGACGCACATCCTGCTTCTCGAAATCCTCCTCTATCTCTGTTTTGCAGTGCCGGAACCAGGGCGACAGCAGCAGGCGTGCCTCGTCCAGCTGCCGCACAAAGGCAAGCAGCTGCCCTTCATCCACATCGCTGCCGTAGCGCTTTAGGTCTTCGCATATGTCGCGAATGGAAAACTGGCCGTTCAGCATCGGGATCAGTGCGCCGATCTGGCGGTCCAGTGCAATCGCTCCGGGCAGGTATCCCTGGGGATCATGGAAATAGATGAGCTCCGAACCCTCGTGTGTGACGGGGATCATTTCCACATCCGAGCGGATCGGCGGCAGTTTCATATCGACACGATTCACCAGCAGCTCATGTTTCCGGGAAGCATCATCACCCGGGTCGCTGCTGCCGTGCTGGCCGTTGTTTTCTTGTGGATGGGTTCCGTAGGTCATGGGGTGTCTGTAGCTTGTTCAGTCTCGTTTTTTGTTCACTTATGCCGGTTATATGCTGATTCAACCGAGTTTATGCTTGATCCTGCCGGCTTTTTCCGTTTACTGCCGGCTTATTTACCTGACCGGCCTTGTCGTTTTCTCGAAGGGCATTACAGGTGCACTTTTTTCCGTATTTCTCACAGACGGGATGGTCGGGCGGTTTGGAAAACCGGGCCTTGCAGGCCGCGCGTCCATGTGCGATAAGCAGGTGGGAGAGGTTGGTCCACTCCTCCCGGGGAAAAAGCGCCATAAGGTCGCGCTCGATTTTGACCGGATCCTGATGCTTCGTCAACCCGAAGCGATTGGCCAGACGCTTCACATGGGTATCCACCACCACCCCATCGTTTATGCCAAAGGCGTTTCCAAGCACCACGTTCGCCGTTTTCCGGGCGGCCCCGCGCAAGGAGAGCAGCTCGTCCATTGTCATGGGCACTTCGCCGCCGAACTCATCCACGATCCTGCGGGATGCCTCCCTGATCGCCAGGGCCTTGTTGCGGTAAAAGCCGGTTGTGCGGATGGCCTCTTCAAGCTCTGGCAACGGTGCCTCGGCCATGGCCTGCGGAGTGGGCCAGATCCGGAACAGGTCCTCGGTCACGATGTTGACCCTTACATCCGTACACTGGGCACTCAGTATGGTCGCGACCAGCAGCTCAAACGGATTGGTGAAGTTCAGCGCGCAGTGCGGGTTCGGGTAGTGTTCATACAGTTCCGTGAGCAACGCATCGGCGCGCTTCCGCTGATCACCGTTTTTTCGAGGCAGTCTTTTACTTTTTCCGGATGTTTTCACGTGTCTGAATGCCTACTTTATTTTTTAGTGGATGTGTTATTTTAATTTTACGCAATTTGTGTATACTATAGTAGCTTCATAACCAGTGCGCTTTATTTCTGCTAACCAGCTATAGCTGATCATCATTTGACTCCAAGGCAATGGCTACCGAACCGAACTCCCTGGATTACCGCAAGCTTAACAATCTTATTCATTCGCGCATCCGGCTTGCTCTTATGTCGGTGCTCACAAGAGTGGATGATATCAGTTTTAATGAACTGAAAAAAGTCCTCAATGCTACCGACGGCAACCTGAGCACCCACCTTTCCAAGCTTGTTGATGCGGGATATGTCTCCGTTCAGAAAACCACCGAAGGAAACAAAACCGAATCGCGTTATCGGGTAACACAGAAAGGCCTCTCCAGATTCGCCGATTATATCGTTGACCTGGCGCCGTTCATTGGATGAGCTCCGATCGCTTTATCTGATGAGCCCGGATTTGGTTATGGCCGGATCTGATCATCCTTCATCGCCTCAAAAAAACTGGACGTTTCTTTGGGCGGACTGGTGGACAGGCTCACAACCATTGTCACGATGAATCCGGCAGCAAACGCGCCAATGGCGCAGCGGTCCACGGCCAGTTCCAGTACGGTGGTCTTTAAAAGGCATCGGACTTGCGCATGGCAAGCACGATGGCAACGCCGATAATCAGTGCCGGAAGCACAAACAGGACAAATGTCAGCATAAAAGAGCGCTTTTTCATCCAAAAATCAAGCACCTGTGTACAGGATCCGGCAACCGGCCCTGTCCGGAAAAACAACGAGAAGAGTGTTTACGGGAAAATTCCCATTTGCTGGTAGGATATGGCCACTTTTTTGATTGCGCTGATATACGCGGCATTCCGAAGATCCGTGTCGTACTGCCGCGCTGTTTCATGCAGCATGTGATAGGCGGTGACCATGGTGTCTTCCAGTCCGGAATCTACGATATCCCACTCCTCGGGCCCCTTGCCGATCCGCTTGACGTCGTGCTCGCTGAAATGCTCCCCGGTAAGGCCCTCAATGGCTTCCAGAAGACGCGTCATCGCATTTTCCTCATAGCGGCGGTCCATCCGGCCAAAGCGGATGTGAGAGAGGTTTTTGATCCATTCAAAATAGGAGACCGTGACACCGCCAGCATTCAGATAGATATCCGGTACCACCAGTATGCCCT
Source organism: Balneolales bacterium (assembly GCA_007127695.1). Taxonomy (GTDB): domain Bacteria; phylum Bacteroidota; class Rhodothermia; order Balneolales; family Natronogracilivirgulaceae; genus SKNL01. Next base: position 6,264 of record SKYW01000104.1, read on the forward strand.
TTTCCCGAAGAATGGTATCCGCTTCGCTGGATGTGGGTCCGTTGGCGCCCTCGCCGATGATCTTTGCGTTCATCCTTCCGGCGTTTTCAACCGTAATCTGGTTTTCCAGGGCAGCCGGGACCAGTATGTCGCACTCCATCTCCAGCACGCTTGCCGTTTCCTCGATAAACCGGCCATCGGGATATTCGCGAATGGAACCGGTTTCGCGGATATGGTCGCGCAGTTTTTCAACATCAATACCCTTGTCGTCATAAATGCCTCCGTGGACTTCGGCCACGCCGGTTACGAGCGCACCTGCTTCGCGCAGATAATGTGCCGCATAGTAGCCAACGTTGCCAAGGCCCTGGACGATGACCCGCTTGCCTTCCAGTCCGGTGGCAAGGCCAAGCGCCTCCATGTCCTTTTTGTTGGCACACGCCTCTTTCAGTCCAAAAAAGATGCCGCGGCCGGTAGCCTCGGTGCGTCCGCTGATACCGCCTTGCTCAATCGGCTTGCCGGTAACGCAGCCTTCACTGTCAAGCGAATCGACCATGCTCTGGTAGGTATCCAGTATCCATGCCATTTCACGCGAGCTGGAACCATAGTCCGGTGCCGGCACATCCACGCCCGGACCCAGAAAATTCTTTTTGATCAACTCAAACGTGAACCGCCGGGTGACCCGCTCGATCTCGGATGCCGAATACTTGGACGGGTTGATGCGGATACCGCCCTTGGCACCGCCAAACGGCACCGATACCACGGCACATTTGTATGTCATCAGCGCGGCAAGGGCCGTCACTTCGTCTTCATTCACTTCCAGTGCGTAGCGGATACCTCCTTTGGTAGGCATTTTGTGGGCGCTGTGCGCCGACCGCCAGCCATGTATGACCTCTACGCTGCCATCGTCCCGGCGAAGCGGAAAGGTAATATGATAGGTGCTGTTGCACGCTTTGATCTGGCCCAACAGACCCTTTTCAATGGTCAGATGGCCCGCCGCCCGATCGAAGCATTTATTTACCTGTTTGAAAAATTGATACGCAGCCATAATGTAATAGTATTAGATGGGTTAATGGTGGCCTTGGAGTAACGACTATAAAAGCGGTTTTCTGAAAGATTAATAGCGTTTTGGGACAGGATAGACAGTAATTGTCAGGAAATTATGAAGTCGGGAAAAAAACTTGCAAACAGGCGTTGCGATTCATGGGGTTAACAGAGGGACATGAAGCAATTCCTTCCATGTTTCGGACGGACCCGAGACGCGGACCAGATGGATTTTGTCCGGTATGAAAACCAGGTCAAAGCGCTTTCCCACACGCTCGATGATCTGCGGCTTTTTCCCTGGATCCATCTCCCGGTACATCAGGCTTATGTGGGCCATATAAGGCTCGTGCTCCAGCCGGAATTCCCGCAGGCTCCGCTCCCTGAGAGCCAGCAACGCCTCATTTGGGGCAATACGAACAAAAAGCGAGCGATAGTAGGAGTCCCGGAAATCCGTATCCCCAAGATAGAGGGTCATGGGCTCGAAGGCATTAGAAACACTTTCAAGCCGTCCGACCATTTCATCAACAGGCATTTTGATACCGCTGGCGACAGTGATGTGCGGTTCAAAAACCGGAGCATCATATTCCTCAGCCAGCCGGTCAATGATCCGTTTCAATATATCGCGCACCTCGTTTTCCGGCTTCAGCCAGAGGGCGTACTCATCTTTATCCCTGAATGATGCATCGTATGATGCCTGTTCTTCCGGTGCCATTCTGCGTTTCCCTGAGTCGTTTTATCCATAACGTGCTTCAGTTCTAATCTCTTGATAACAGCGGTGGAAGTCAACCGATCTGGTCCGGCTTTTTTTTCCTGAGTTCTGCGACCCTTACAATCATGTTCGTTGAGCCGATACCACAGCTCAGGATGGTCCGCAACGCCTCGTCCACCGGAACATTCACAATATGCACCCGCTCGTTCGGTAGATGATAGATATTGCCGGATGTGGGATTGGGTGCGGTAGGTATGAACACGGTAAAGCTGCCGTCCGGATGTTCATCGGTAATGAACGCCGTCATCATGGTTTCGCTTGAGAACGGCCGTACCAGGGCAACCGCGGAAAAAGGGGATTTGCTGCGTCCGAAGAACATCATCACCGTCTCCTTGATCATGCTGTAGCCCGGCGCGTGCCTGAGCGTTGCGTTCTCAAAACTCCGGATAATCAGATTTCCCATCTGTGTTTTCACGAACACACCGATCAGAAAGCAGATGATCAGGATGGATGCAATCACCAGAATATCAGCGAGAAGTTGCTGCAGGGCCGTTTTTTCCACCAGAAACGAAGTAACGGGATAGATCACATTCGTCAACACCCCGTACAACCACCGAATAACCAGGAAAAAGACGATGACCGGCATCAACACCACGAGCCCGCCCAGCATCGATGTCCGGATAAAATTGTTGAACTTTGTCATGGCACATTCATCTTGAAGAGGTTAACAGAACGGGCAAGGCACAT
>SKYW01000012.1 GCA_007127695.1 Balneolales bacterium
GAAAACGGCGCACTGTGGAGTCAAGTGTTGCGAAAAGCCGGTCTTCCGCCAGCACGGATGTCTCGGTGATGGCGTTCATCAGCGAGGATTTCCCGGCGTTGGTATAGCCGACCAGGGCAACCCGCAGCGAATCACTGCGTCCCTGCCGCTGCACTTTGCGCTGCTGATCCAGTTTCTGCAGTTTTTCCTTGAGGATGGCGATCCTGCGCCCGATAAGACGCCGGTCCGTCTCGATCTGGGTTTCACCGGGACCCTTGGTGCCGATGCCCCCCTTGGTCCCCACGCCCCCTTTCTGTCTGGAAAGGTGGGTCCAGAAACGGGTCAAACGTGGCAGCAGGTATTGAAGCTGGGCAAGTTCCACCTGCGTTTTGGCCGCAGCCGTTTTGGCCCGTGATGCGAAGATATCCAGGATCAGTCCGCTGCGATCCAGCACCTTTACCTTGGTGGTACGCTCGATATTACGGACCTGCGTGGGGGAAAGGTCATCGTCAAATATAACCAGGTCGGCAGAAGCGGACGTTATTTTCTGGCGCACTTCCTGCAGTTTTCCCTTGCCGATGTAAGTGCTCACATCCGGGCTGTTCCGGTGCTGCAGGATTTTTTCCACGGTAACACCGCCGGCCGTATCCGTCAGAAGTTCAAGCTCTGCAAGATGTTCTTCTGCAAGGTTTTTATCCGTCGTGTCCCCGTAAATACCAACCAGTACTGCACGCTCCTTTTCTTCGATATTCGTTTTGAGATCGCTGTTCAAATAAACCTGCCTGTCTTTACTTTTCCGGGGAAGATGATATGATGGATATGTTATTTAAGCTGTTCGATTCCGGTGCTTTCAAATTCACCGAGGCTGAACCGGCGGCCCAGTTTTTTCTGCAGAATATGTGAAAACAGTATCCGCTTGCCTGCGGGGATATCCAACTCCAGCCGTATGCTGTGCGTCCGCTCGCCGGGCACATGTTCCGGATAGAAAAAAATGTATTTCAAATTCTTGCCGTTATTGCGCTCTACATAGTCCATGATGCGATTCCAGGCCACTGTTTGGGATGGATCGTTGATATTTTTGACGATACCGTGATCTGTGACATAGCGCTTGGACATCAGGTAGCTGGTGACGAACCAGGTCAGGCCTATCCAGTTGTAACAGAACATGGCCACTGTGAGATGGTAGAGCTGCTGCGCATACACCAGAGCCGACAAGGTGATGGTCACGACGAGAAAAATGGTTGAAAAGAGCGGAAAACCGAGAAGTTTGCCGGATTTCCAGGTGATTTCGACATGACGCAGGCGCAAGGCATTGGAAGCGGTGACCATCATGATCATCGTTGTCGCGAGTGTTACCAATGCCAATATTACAAGGTGAACTGTAGCAATGTCCATCATATGCAAACCCTGTTACTCATCAGCGGTTTCCGTTCGGTATTTCCTTGAAATAATACATTCTGCAACCATAAAAGCAAGTGCAATAAAAATAAACCAGTTCCATATTTCTCTTCCGAAACTGATGGTTGCCATGGCGGACCTTATTTCATCAACACTGTATCCGGTAATGCTGACCACTCCCGCCACGGGGATGATTTCAGTCAGAAATTGTCGTGTTTCTGTGAGGGATAACGAAGTAAAATCCGATTCCGATATATCCTGATTGATGGCAATAGCAGTTTTTTTTCCATCCAGCTTCAGCTCCAGCCATCCCGGCTGCCATTCCTGTGCGGGATAGCGGATACGGAGCCCTCTGGCACTGGCCGCCGTTTCCGGCCGGATCTCCTCACCGTCGAGATGCAGGGTAACCTGCGCTCCGAATTCCGTGAAATACCGGTCAAACGGAGAGCCAAGGATGTGCTCTCTCACCCCGCCATGCTCCCAGGCGACCACGTAGAGCAGCATTCGGTATATCAGCGGGGCATAGATCGGTTTGATGCTCATATTGGACCAGCCGGGACTGAATCCCATGCTTCCCACCATGACCATTCCATCGCCAAAGGCGTGTTCCACAAAAAGCGGCTCCCCAAGGTTCGTGCGAAGCACGGCGGCCCCGGACCCGGCATCATCCCGCTGGTACCGCCAGTAGTGAAAAATGGCGGGCATATCAATCCGAAGCTGCTCGTCGTCACCGCTCTCGAAAAGCTCGGCCGCCAGCAGGTGCCCGCTGTCAAGCGGTTGCAGGGACGCAATTTCTTCAAATCTGCCATAAGCACCCCTCATACCCGTGAAGGAACCGGCATTGAGCTGACCCAGGAAACGGTTGTAGTTCTCGATATTCCCCTGTTCGGAAGGCACGAACAGAATCCCCCGGCCCTGCTGTACGAACTGCACCAGTTCCGCCTGCAGGTAATCGGGAATCCTCCTCAGACTTTCCAGGATGATAGCGTCAAATGTATCCAGATCGTACTCCCTGAGCGTGGTGACATCAGTAAAGGAAGTGTGGATGCGGGTGCCGGTTTCACTGGCAGCGATCAGGGCGGGACGCAGATAGGAGCGGCGGGTCCCATCCTCCCCGCGGTCACTGACAAGCAATACGTTCCTGCTCTCGGGCACCTCGATGGAAAAGTAGCGCTTGTGGTCAAATGTGTGGGTGCCGCCCTCCAGGATGGCCCTGCCAAGGATGACGCCCGGCGACTCGGGTATGATTTCAAAAAGCAGTTCACGCTCCTGACCGCCATCCAGGCTGACCTCATACTGTCCGATACGCTCACCGTCGATCTCCAGACTGAGATAGTGGTTATATACCGGTTGGTCACCAAAGTTTCGAACGGTGACCGAAACCCCGGCAGGCACATCAACGCCCAGTATCTGACCGGCCACCTCCACACCGGAAACCCCCACGTTCTGGAAGGAGTTGTCACCGACGCGGATGAAAATCACGGGATTCCGTTCACGGTCGCCTTCCGCCAGCCGAAATCCATCTTCAAGTTTTTCAAGATGCGTTTTGCGTGCATCGGATATCCAGTACACGCGTCCACGCGCGCCCGGTTCCTCATCCAGCCGGTCCTGGATATAGGCCATTCTTTCGGCCGGATAGCCACCCTTGTTGACAGGTTGCAGCTGCTCGAGATATCGCAGGGCCTCCGCCCGGCGCAGGAACCGTCCCGAAGCCAGTTCGCCATGCGACGGGACGATCAGAAACCGCGCTTCTTCGCCTGTCTGGTTCACTATCTCGACGGCGGCGCTGCGTGCCTGGTCCATGTATGGCCCCGCTTCGTCAATCTGCATCATGCTGGGACCGTTGTCGACCAGTACGGCGACGTGATCACTTTGTGCGGAAGCGCCCAGCCATCCGGCTACCTGGGAGGGAAGGAATGGCCGCGCCAGGGCAAGGGCCAGCATCGCCACAGCCATCACCCGCATGGCAAGAAGCAGGTATCGCTTCAGGTTGATGCGCCGGATCGTCGACTTTTGCAGCTCCTGAAAAAAAGCCAGTGTGGAAAAAGCAATTTTCCGCGGCTTGCGCAAGTTGATCAGATGGATGATGACCGGTATGGCGGCAGCTGCCAGTGCGGCCAGCAATATTGGATTCAAAAAACTCATCCAAAAAGTGATATTTTATATATTTGTGACGTTCTCTTAAAAACGCTGTGCCCGTCGGGGTATTTCCCAACATTTTCCTATGATAGCAAGATCCACGCTTCCGTTTCGCTTTTTTTTCATTCTACTGCTATTTCTGGCCGCTTGCTCGAAGCATGCCGATGACCGTGAATGGTGGTCGGCCATACCCGAAGAAGTGCCGCTGGTCATCCTGTTTCACGATACTGATATCAGCACGGCACTGCGGGACAGGAGGATACTGGCCCTGGAAGAGCTTTCGGATGTACGTATCGAGGCGATCTCAAACGTAACGGACCAGTTCCAGGCACCGGTGACGCTCAAGGCCGTTGCACTCTATCCAAGCGGCACACATCAGCTCCAGCCTCTTTTCATCGTGGATGATCCCGGTGACGGCATCGGCGCCATCGCCTCAACATTTCGCATGGAATTTGCTGAAAACAGCTACCGGTTCCACAATCAGGATATCCACATCCTTCACCTGCAGCATCAAAAGCTCTACGGGGCGCAGATCCGCGACCTGATTTTTCTCAGCCGGAACAGTGCGGCCGTGGAAAACAGCATCCTTGCCCTTTTTGGGGAGCGTGCTGGAATCGGCCATATCGATACAGTCCATGAGAACGGTTCTTACCTGCTTAATACGCCGCAACTGACAAGGTGGATCAATCTGCTTGGCGCACCCCGATACCTGCCACGTTTTTCCGGACTGTTTGAAGGTACGGGTGCGGCCGTGCTCTCGGTTTCGGACGACCGGTACGATGACCCGCTCTTCAAGGCAAGCCTGAGCGGCTCCATCCCGCTCACGGACACGGACGCCTCCGCATTTTTAAATACTTTTTCAGCCGAGCCCGCCCCATCCGACCTGGATCGTTACATCTCTTTGGATGCTGCTTTTTTTGCCATTTTCCACCAGTCACCCGACGTCCGCATTTCAGAGGACACGCCTCGGACCGGTCGACTTGACTCGCTGCTGCTGTCGGATCCCGATCTTCTTTCCGAAATCCGACGCACCCTGGCTCCTCCAACCGCCTTCCTTGCGTTTGAAGCAAGCGGTTTCCTGTCCGTCGGCGAGCATATGTATCTGCGCCGGCTGGAAGATCCGGCAGGTTTCCACCGGATCCTTCGCAATTTGCATCGTGACGGGCTTGCCGAAGAAAGCAATGATGTTTTTTACATAAACAGCAACGTGCTGGGACAGCTGCTGGGCGGATCGCAGAGCCGGCTCACGGATTTTTACGTCCTTCGTTCGGCCAATGCGGCCGTGATCACCAAGCGATCGGGACTCGCCCGTCGTATAGATCAGGATCGCCGGCGACGGGCCGTCGTATACTATGATGACGCCTATATGGACGTGCGGAAACGTCACCCGGAATCGGTAAGCGCCTTGCTCTATTCCCGCTCGGAACCATTGCTCAATTATCTTGAGCCCATGCTCAACCCTGTCAACCATGCCCGTTTCCTGGGCTCACTGGCGGATTTGAATGCCGTAAGCCTGGTACGGAACGGTGACCGGCTCTCCTTCCAGATGGATACCTATGTCAGTGAGGATCGAACCGAACCTATCCGGGATGTCTGGGTGTATGACCTGCGGGGTTCCCGTATCACCGGAAAGCCCCTGCTTGCCAATATCGGGGGCGGCGCGCGCGATGAAATCCTTGTTGCAACCGAAAGCAACAATATTTACGGTATTGCCGCCGACGGTACAGGGTTCCTCGAGATCAACACGGGCAACGACCGCCCTGTCGGATCCCCGCTGGTTTATGACTGGTACGCCAACAATCAATACGCCATCCTGATCGCCGCGGGAAACAAGATCTACGCCTGGAACAACCGGGGTATCCCACTTCCCAATTTCCCGGTCGCCATGGAGGAACGGATCACGGCACCACTGACCCTGGCGGATGTGGCCCGTGACGGGCTTCCGGAAATGATCGTGACTACGGCTGACCGCAAAGTGCATGTACTGGATCAGCGGGGCCGAAACATCCAGGGATGGCCGCAGGATGTGAACGTCCAGGTCACGCAGCAACCCGTCTATCGGGAATTTGGAGGGGAACAAAGTGTCTGGATCACGGCAGGAAACGGTCTTTTTGCATTCTCGCCGCGCGGAAACCTGCGCAATGGCTTTCCGGTTTTCATTGAATCCGATCTGGGCCCGGTCACTTTCCACGGGAACCGTATCCTTGCAGGTGCTTCAGACGGACATCTGTACGCTATTGGCCACGAACCCTTTTTCGCCGATTCGCTGGTAGTGCCGCTGGACAACAACGGACTTGGGCTTGATCCGGAACCGGACAACAGAGGTGCAACTGCCGGTTCGGGAAGTTCGGGGAGATTTCATGTGAGACGGGTCTACGTCGGCAATGCGCCGATCATCAATGCGCCGATCGTTCAGACCCTGACCATCGATCATGATAACAGTCAGCGCATACGTGAACGGATGATCGGTGTACAGACCCAGAATGGCAACCTTTTTCTCCTTAATGAAGCCGGGAATCTCCGGATGACACGGAATATGGGCCAGCCGGCCGCTTCCTACGACAACATGATGATCACCGACCTGAACGGCAACGGAAAAACCGACATGGTCGGTGTTTCTGCCAACGGCCGTGTATATGCCTGGCAGGTGGAATCGGGTGAGCAGGTTCCGGATATCCCATCTGCGTCCATGCGTTTCCCGATCGTAAACGATATCCTCAGAAACGGTGACATAGAGCTTATCGGACAGACCAGGGATGGTTTGCGGTGCTGGTCTTTCCGGCAGCCGGATTAGTCCAGCAGCAACTGGCGCAGCGCCTCACTGACCTGCTCATAGTTGAAGCGGAATCCCTTCTCTGTGATCTTCTCGGGGATTACTCTCAGACTCGTGGTAATCATGATTGCGGCTTCACCCAGCACCAGGTTCAGGCCAAACTCCGGAACCCGAAACAGGGATGGCCTGGAAAGCACATCGCCGAGCGCTTTGGAAAAGTCATCCATGATTACGGGATTCGGCGAGGCAGCATTATAGGGGCCGGTGACGCTGTCATCGTCCATGGCGTGAAGGAAGGAGCGGGACAGATCATCTACATGAATCCATGGGAAGTACTGTTCCCCGGATCCGATGGATCCGCCCAGAAAAGCACGAAACACCGGCAGCATGGTGGCCAGTGCACCCCCTTCTTTCCCCAGCGCAACGCCAATCCTCGGATTTACAACCCTGATCCCGATATTTTCCGCTTCCAGCGCTGCATGCTCCCAGTCCCGGCATAGCTCTGCAAGGAAATCATTTCCCACCCCCCGTTTTTCCGTGATTTTATCGGAACCGCAGTCGCCATAATATCCTACTGCGGAGCCGGACAGCAAAAGGGCTGGTTTACTGTCCATTTTCCGCATCGCATCCACCAGCTTGCGCGTGGTCTGAATCCGGCTGTCGTACAGTCTCCTCTTTACCGCTGCTGTCCAGCGTTTCCCGAACAACGACTCCCCCGCAAGGTTGACCACCACATCGCATCCCTCCATATGCTCCGTGAGATTCCCTTTAAGGGATACGTAGCGGACCGACTCATCGCCTTTCCGTTTTTCCGGACTCCTTGTGGCAATGACAATGGAATCGCCACGACCCGACAGGTGACGGACCAGGTGCCCGCCAATGAATCCCGTCCCGCCTGTTATGAATATTTTCATCTGTTTGCCCTCGTTTTCAGTGCCGATTTCCGATTACAAAAGAGAAAAATGGTAGAGTACAAAAAAATAAATGGCTGCTGCAGGAGCAGAAAACAAAATGGCATCAAAGCGGTCGTACAGTCCGCCGTGCCCTGGCATCAGTCCGGACGAGTCCTTGATGCCGGATGCGCGTTTGAGCTTGCTCTCGGAGAGGTCGCCGGCCGGACCCAGCAGGCCTGTGATCACAGCAAACGGTATGGCCGCCCCCACGGACAGCGGATAGTCGCTGATGAAGTACATGCACAATGCGAGCGCAAGGAATCCGCCAAAAAATCCCCAGACAAAGCCTTCTATCGTCTTTGCGGGACTTATTTTTGGAGCCAGTTTATGCTTGCCCATGGTTTTTCCGCCAAAAAAGGCCAATGTGTCGTTGGTCCATACCATAACCAGCAAGGTGAGGGTCAGGACGAACCCGATCCGGTCGTCTCCGAAGTTTCTCAGGACGACAAGCCCGGAAACAAGTGCCGGGATCATTACGCCTACATGGATGGTCGCGAGCAGGTGTTTCCACCCTTCGTTATGGTCCCGGAAAATTTCGGTTACCATGATCAGCAGCAAAAGAGCCAGAAAAATCATCCAGGCAGTACCGGGGATCACTGCCATCAACACAACAGGTATGCCAAGAAGTACGGACATCACCTTGCGGGTGTGCAGCTCCTGCCTCGAAAGCATGGCGATGATCTCGATCTGTATCACAATCGTGACCAGTATCATGCCAACCGTGAAATACCATCCCCCAAGCCAGGTTGCATATAAAAAAACCGGTGCCGCTATCGCTGCGGAAATAATGCGTTTGGCTAGTTCAGGCACCGTTTTCATCATCTTCGTCCGGTTCCCCTTTACCCTCGTAGTCGATCTTACCGGCTTTCCACTCCTCGAGGGCCTTCAACGCATCATCGGCCTGTTCGGCCGGCACGTAGACAAACAGCGCGGAGAGATCACCGAAATTCACGGTATAGGCACTGTCTTTCTTTGATAATACCTCGCACTCCAGCCCCTGGTCTTTCAGGAACGCCTGAACAAGACCGGCTTCACTCTCGATACTGGTTTCGTACACACACTTCCAGTTATCGACATTATCTGGTTTCATTTTTTCACTGAACATGGGTCATTCCCGCTTGGATTTAAGGTTTATGGCGCGTAGTATCATAATAGTGGCTCCCAGGCTTATCAACAAGAGCCATACGGATGGAAATTCCGTTGCCGTCATCTGCTCCATCATGTATTCGGGATACAGGGATGCCGCAATGACGCTTCCGCCATTGTTCACGAAGTGACCGGCTATGGCGGGATACAGGCTGCCGGACTTCCAGACGATCCATGCCAGAAGCATTCCGATCACGGCCAGCGGGATGATCTGCGTAAGCCGGATGTGATAGATCCCGAACAAGAGTCCCCCAATGATGATGGCCGCCCAGATTCCCCACGTTTTTTCAATGGCGCGCTGAAAATAGCCCCGGAAGAGCACCTCTTCACAGACC
>SKYW01000284.1 GCA_007127695.1 Balneolales bacterium
ACGCCCTCGCTGCTGATGGATGACGATTTCATCCGGGATACGCGCGCCGCCATCGAATACCTGTACAACCGGGACCTGGATACCTCCCTTGAAAAACTATCGGAATGGCGAAGGGCCTACCCTGAACATCCGGTGTGGCCGCTCTGGAAAGCGCTGGATGCCTGGTGGCCCATCCTGATCGACCTCGAAAATACCACATATGACGAACTTTTTCTTGCTGAGGCAGATAAGGTTAAAGATGCCTGTGAGGCAATACTGAAATCAGATCCCAACCACATGGATGCGCTTGTTGTTCGATCCGTCATCAATGGCCAGGTTGCACGCTACTACTCCAATCGCTATCGGTGGTACCGCAGTTTTCTGCACGGGCGCAGGGCGCTGCGCGACTTTTTCCGCATAGAAGAAGAACATCCGCACCTGCCGGACATACAATTCGGCCTGGGCATGTACCGCTATTTTACCGCCTTCCTGGTAGAGGAATATGCCATTGCCCGGTCCCTCAGCTGGATGCTGCCCTCCGGTGATCGCCAGGAAGGCCTGTCCCGGCTGGCCGAGGCGGCTGACAGCAGTATCTTCGTGGAACCGGAAGCCACCTATTTCCTGGGACATATCTACCTTCACTTCGAGAAGGAGCCCGACAAGGCGCTGGGATACCTGCGCGACCTGTATCACCGCTATCCGGATAACAGCTATTACCGCCGGCTCTACATCCGGTCACTCTATCGGCTCAATCTTTCGAATGAGGCGCTCGCAGCTATCCATGAGAGCCTGGATCACCCGATGGAACCGGATTCACACGAATCGAAGACGATGCGGGAAGATCTTTTTGCCATTCGCGGACTCATCCGATATTACCATCAGGCGGATTACGAGGCGGCGAAGAGCGATTTTCTCGAGGCCCTGGGATATGCGGAAAAACTGACTCCGTTTGCCGAACGAAGCAACCTGATCCTCTCTCTTTTCTACCTGGGAGAACTGAATATCCGTGAAGGCAACCGCGGTATGGCCCGTTTTTATTACAGCAGGGCTGCTACTCCCGACATCGATCATCCTTTTGTGAAAAAAGCACGCGAGGCGCTGAGGGTTCACCGCCTGGACTGATTTTACAGCATTCCGACAGCAACAGACAATGAGCGATCCAACAACCAGCAAACAGTTTTACACCACCGGGAGTGATGAGGGAATTCTGCCGCCGGTGACTGTTGTGCAGCGAAAGCGCCAGCGGACGATGCGGATCCGCGTCAAAGATGACGCCATCATCGTTTCCGGTCCGGCCAGCGTTCCAAAGCGCCGGCTGTTGCAATTCGCCGAGGAGAAACGCGCCTGGATCCGCAGCGCATGTCTGCGCAGACAGGAAAAAGTGCAAAAGCTTGCGCATAAAAAGGAGCAGGCGCAAGGCACCCTGCTTTTACGGGGGCACCGGATGAATGTTTACGATTTTCCCGTACCCGGACTCCGCAAACCGACCCTCGAGGAACACGAGCATGCCATCGTTTACCGTTATAATCCGCTCGATCATTTACCCGTGGATGCGATCCCTTCAGAAAACACGGGGATGATTCAGAGCAACCTTTTTACGCCACATCCCGGAACCGATCTTGTCCATGATTTTTATCGCCGCCTGGCAAAAAAAGAACTTGCCGAAAAATTTCGTTTCTGGTCGGAGCAGCTGCCGTTCACTCCTTCGCGGCTTTCCATACGGAATCAGCGGACCAAATGGGGGAGCTGCTCGTCAAGGGGCACTATTTCGCTGAACTGGCGGCTTGTCAAATGCCCGTCATCCATCATGGACTATATCATCATCCACGAACTTTGCCACCTGCGCCACTTCAACCACAGCAGGGCTTTTTGGGATACTGTCCGGCAGTATTACCCCGGGGTCCGGTCCGCAAAACAGTGGATCAGGAATAATTCAGACGAGATATTCGCTGATTTCTAAAGGACAGCTGCAAGGCATGCGCGGAGGAGAACAGGATGGACCAGGGTGGCAAACGGCTTGTCAAACGCTGCCCGGTCATCATGCGCTGTCAAATTTTCAATCGCTGTCAAAAGCCGTTGACGTGCCGAACTCCGTTCGTGACCTTCTTTTCCTGGTCAAAAACCAGCATGCACTCCTTCGGGTCATCTATCCGCAGTGTGAAAAGCCGGGCCGGCGGCATATTCAAAAAGATGATCTTCTCATCCGAACAATACCGGCGCACGAGCTGCTTTTCGAACCGGTTCCGGAAATGATTGAAGTTCATATACTTGTAGTAGATGATGTGCGAGCCGGGTTTGCATAGGGAGAGCTTGTGCTTCCACATTTTCAGCGTCACCGAACGCGGCATCTGCTCATATGGCAGGCTTGAAATGACAAAATCATACGTGCGTTGCGGTCGAAACTTCAGAAAATCATCGTGGTGGAGACGAACATCCCCGTTAAACCGGAACTTGCGATGGAGGATGTTGTAGAAATAGCTGTTAAGCTCCACCACATCAAAGTGATCTTCTTTCCGCAGATTGGGGAAGATATGTTCCGTAAAAGTACCTGTTCCCGGACCCAGTTCCAGTAGATCCAGCGGCTCCCTTTGACGATTTTTAAGCTCCTTGACCACCTGGCGCACCGCGTCCCTTGCCAGATACCTGGAGCTGGGCATCACCGCTCCTGTTTTTTTCCAGTCGCGGATAAAATGAATAATGTGTTGGTGTAACAAGCGAAAGTGTGTAGGTTGCCTGTTTCAAGGTATATCGGATCTCAATCCGGGACAGATCGAAATCACTGCAGACCTTCATGATAACAAATTTACGGGTCACCTGCACTGCCCTGTTGCATCACCCTTAAAACACATATTTTATTATTTTGAAGTAATCCACTTCACCAACCGGTACATTTTCCATGACAAAAAAAGAAGAAAAGGAACGATTCGAATTTGAACACGCTTTACAAAGGTTGTCAGAGGTTCTGAAAGAGCTTGAGTCCGATGAGGTTCCTCTTGACAGAGCAATCGCCCTGTATGAGGAGGGCATGAACTTATCCAAAATGTGTTCAAAGAAACTGGAAGAAGCCGAGCTTCGCATCGAGCAGGTTACCAGAAAGGAAAAACAGTAATGGAAAAACAACCAGCGGTACCTGGCCCGCTTTTGGCCGCAATCAACAGTTCAGAGGATCTCAAAAAATTCTCACCCGAAGAGCTCCCAAAGGTATGTCAGGAACTACGGGATTACATCATCGACATCGTATCCATACACGGTGGTCATTTCGGTGCCAGTCTGGGTGTGGTCGAACTCACGACGGCGCTTCACTATGTCTACAACACCCCGGATGACCTGCTCGTATGGGATGTCGGGCATCAGGCTTACGGACACAAAATCCTGACAGGGCGGCGCGACAATTTCCATACCAACAGAAAGTATGAGGGGCTTTCCGGTTTTCCTAAACGCACGGAAAGTCCTTACGACACTTTCGGGGTGGGGCACTCCAGCACGTCCATTTCGGCAGGACTCGGTATGTCAGTCGCCCGGGACCTCCTCAAAAAGGACCAGCAGGTAGTGGCTGTTATCGGTGACGGCGCCATGACAGCCGGTCTCGCATTCGAGGGCCTGAACAACGCAGGGGTCCAGAACAGCGACATCCTCGTGATACTGAACGACAACCGGATGTCCATTGACCCCAACGTCGGTGCGCTTAACGAATACCTTGCCGACATCACCACGTCCCAGACCTTCAACAAAATCCGGAACGATCTCTATGACATGCTTGGCTACTTCCGCGGCGCAGGCGACAAGATGCGGAAAATGGCCTCGCGACTCGAAACGGTCCTCACCAGCGCACTCACACCCGGGTCCCTGTTCCGTTCGCTCGGTTTTAAATACTATGGTCCCGTGGATGGGCACAACGTAAAAAATCTCACCCGTCAGCTTAGCGATCTGAAAAAGGTTGGCGGGCCCAAACTGCTCCACGTCGTGACCGTAAAGGGCAAGGGTTTCGCCCCGGCCGAACGCGACCAGGTGAAATGGCATGCATCCGGCAGCCCTTTCGACAAGGTAACAGGCAACGCGCTCACTGTAACAACGAATGTAAAGCCCATCCCGAAGTATCAGGATGTCTTTTCCAAAACGCTTATCGACCTCGCCAAAAACAACCCGAAACTGGTGGGTATCACGGCCGCCATGCCCAGCGGCACGAGCATGCTCAAAATGATGGAAGAGCTTCCCGAGCGGGCATTTGATGTCGGAATTGCCGAACAGCACGCCGTTACGTTTGCGGCCGGACTCACAACCCAGGGCATCAAGCCGTTCGTTGCCATATATTCCACGTTTATGCAGCGTGGATATGACCAGATCGTGCACGATGTCGCCATCCAGAAACTCCCCGTCGTCTTCTGCATGGACCGGGCAGGAGTGGCCGGCGCCGACGGTCCCACCCACCACGGCCTGTACGACATCGCCTACATGCGCTGCCTGCCAAATATGATCGTTGCCGCACCCATGGACGAGTGCGATCTGCGCAATATGATGTACACCGCCTCACGCTTCGACGACGCCGCCTTCGCCATCCGATACCCGCGCGGTGAAGTAACCGGCATGGCACTCAGCGATGAATACAAATACATCACTCCCGGAACCGGACGGGTTATCGTGGAGGGTGAGGATATCGCCATTCTCAGCTACGGAACCATTGGCAAGTATGCAGCTGAAGCACGGGAACAACTCCAACGTCATGGCATTTCAGCTGGACATTATGACATGCGCTTCGCCAAACCGCTGGATACCGACATGCTGGACCTTGTTGCCCGCCGATACGATTATATCATCACCATTGAGGACGGTGCAATCCATGGCGGATTTGGTTCCGCAGTCGCCGAGTACTATATGGAGCAGGAAAAACGTCCCATAATGAAGATCATGGGTGTTGCCGATCGTGTCGTGGAGCACGGAAGTCAGAAACAACTGCATCGTGAACTGGGGTTGGATGCGGAAGGCATTGTCACCGAGACCCTCCGGCTGCTTAAAAAGCAGCCATCCGTTATCCCCTCCTGATAATATCCCGGTTCCCGCCTGGCTCCCTCCCGATTACCGTTTATTTCCCGCCCGGGATACACCGCACGGAATTCCCACCGGTCGCGCGCGTAAGTTACTTTCATTCACTTGCCCTGTTTATTTTCGCCTAAGAGTTTGCTACATTGCCGTTCATCTTAATGAAAGCCCTTACATTGGCTTTACCGCTTCAAAAAGCAATGTGCGAACCAGGAAAAAATCGATGAAAAAGCCCCGTCTACCCTTCTGGCAGATCTGGAACATGAGTTTCGGATTTTTGGGAATACAGTTCGGATTTGCCCTTCAGAACGCCAACGTCAGCCGAATCTTCGAAACGCTCGGTGCCGATGTCGCACAGATCCCCATCCTGTGGATTGCCGCACCGGTTACCGGACTCATCGTTCAGCCCATCGTCGGTTACCTCAGCGACAACACCTGGAACCGGTTGGGCAGACGCCGACCCTTTTTCCTGGTTGGAGCCATCCTGGCTTCCCTGGCCCTCCTTGTGATGCCCAACTCCCCCTACTTGTGGATGGCGGCGGGCATGCTTTGGATACTGGACGCATCCATCAACATCACCATGGAGCCGTTCCGTGCATTCGTTGGCGACATGCTGCCGTCCGAGCAGCGTACCAAGGGTTTTGCCATGCAGTCCTTCTTCATCGGGATTGCCGCATTTGTCGGATCCTTCCTCCCGTACATCATGACCAACTGGTTCGGCATCTCCAACGTCGCACCCGAGGGCATGATCCCCGATTCCGTCAAATTTTCCTTCTATTTCGGGGGCGCCATTTTCTTCCTGGCGGTGATGTGGACCATCTACCGCACAAGGGAGTACAGCCCGGAGCAGCTCAAGGCATTTGAAGAAGCCGAGAAAGCGGAGCACGGCATTGATGAGAAAATCGAGGCTCCGGCGCTGACAGACGAAGAGCGCGCCCGGACAAAAATGATCCACGGCCCCATCCTCCTCGCCATCGGGCTCATCCTCTCCTACTTCGTATACCATCAGGATTTCGCGCAGGAACTCTACATCCTGACCATCGGTATCGCTGCCATCGGGCTTATTATCTGGCTTGCCGGCTTCATGCAGCGCCGCAGCAAGCGGAACGGCGTGGTGGTAATCTTTGACGACCTGTATCTCATGCCCAAAACCATGAAACAGCTGGCTGTGGTTCAGTTTTTCTCCTGGTTTGCCCTGTTCGCAATGTGGATCTACACCACATCCGCGGTCACCAGCCACATCTATGACATGCGGATGGACGCCGCGGAAGTCTCCGAACTTGTCGATGCCGGCACTCTGCTTGAAACCCGGACAGAGGCAGACTGGTTCGACCGTTTCGGCCGGGTTCAGCGCGACCTTGACACCTACCAGGCACAGATCGAAGCCGGACAATCCAACGTCACCGCCAGTATGCGCGTCGTCAATTTCTTTCTTGAGGAAGGCCGGGTCGACCTGACCCAAGAAACCCGCCAGACCCTGCGCCGGATTGAAAGAGAGTATAACGAAGGGGCGGACTGGGTCGGTGTCTCCTTCGGTATCTACAACGGATTCGCCGCTCTTGTCGCTTTTCTGCTGCCGGTTTTGGCCGGTTTCACCAATCGCAAAATCACCCATGCCTTCTCCCTGACCATGGGTGCCATCGGTCTCATCTCGATCTATTTCATCACCAACCCGATGATGATCCTGGTCGCAATGATAGGCGTCGGGCTGGCTTGGGCCAGCATCCTCTCCCTGCCATATGCCATTCTTGCCGGCTCCCTGCCATCCCATAAAATGGGTATCTACATGGGGATCTTCAATTTCTTTATTGTTCTGCCCCAGATACTGGCCGCATCCATCCTTGGATTTATTGTCGGCACCATTTTCGATGGCCAGGCCATCTTTGCGCTCATTCTTGGTGGATGCACCTGGATTCTCGCGGCTGGACTCACCTTCCTTGTGGATGATGTCGACGACCCCGATCAAAAGGCAAAACACGCCTGACGGACATCTGGCAGACAGCAATCCCACGGAACGCACTGACGGGCCCATGGAACCATGTACCCTGCGTGGATTGGTTCAATTGGACCATTGATTGGATCAACCGGATCACGAATTGGATCAACTGGATCACGAATTGGATCAACCGGATCGCGAATTGGATCAGATCGCGAATTGGATCAGATCGCTCACAGAGCTGATCTGCCGGACAGAGCAACATTATCCGGTGCGGGTATCAAACACCCGGATTTTCTCAAAATGCGGTTTGAACTTCTCGACAAAAGCTTCATGGACGGGGTCTGTCTGATACGTCTGGAGCCCGTCGAGATCATCGAATTTGGCATGCAGGCTCATGGCATAATCATTGTCGACCACATCCCTGTCAATGCCCTGCGGCGGACCGGCCAGAATCTCCCGAACAGTGGTGATGCCTGAAAGCGTGTCAAGGATTTCTGTTTTCATGAGATCGGCGGTTTCCGCCGGTGTTCCCTCTTTCAGGTAAAAGAAGACCGAGTGAAGAATCATGGGTTTTCGCTATTTTTAGAAGGATTATTAGTGTATTAGCCGGGTGAGGATGCCCGGAACAGATCACAAATATAGGAATTGTACTCCATTTTATGACATCAAACCGCTCGTTCTCCCTTTCGGATTTTGATTACGATCTGCCGGAATCCCGCATTGCCCAAAAACCGGCAGACCCCCGCGATCACTCCCGGCTGCTGGTATACAACCGGCAGGACATGTCCATTAGGGACGATATCTTCCTGCACCTGCCGAAATATCTTCCCGGAAACTCCTTACTGGTGATCAATAACTCCCGCGTGGAAAAAGCACGGCTTGTTTTCGGGAAGAAGGAAGTTTTCGTCACCCGCACAATGGATCCGTATACCGTGGAAGCGATGATCCGTCCCGGCAGGGCATTCCGCAAGGGTCGCACCCTGATCCTTGCTCCCACTCCCCTGGAAAACGGAGCAGAACCGATCCGTGCAGAAGTCCTCGATATCGCCGAGGATGGCCTGCGTATCCTTCGTTTCAACTATCCGGTGAATGATCCGGTCTTTGAGCCGTACAGGCGCACTCCCTTCCCGCCCTACATCCGTCCCGACGAAACCCTCTCGGATCGCTATCAAACCGTGTACGCCAGGGACGATGGAAGCAAGGCGGCCCCCACAGCCGGACTGCATTTCACGGATCGCCTGTTCCGTGCACTGTCACAAAAATCCATAGATAACGTCGAACTGACCCTGCACGTTGGCCTGGGCACCTTTGCTCCCGTCAAAACAGAAAAAATCGATGAGCATAAAATGCACTCTGAATGGTTCCGGATATCCAAAGAGGCGGCTGGAAAACTGAACCGGGCCAGTCACATCACCGCTGTGGGAACCACAAGTGCACGTGTACTCGAATCAGCAGCTGACGGTCGCCTCGCCGCACACACACCCATGGGCACCGTGCCATCCGAATCGCTGCGATTCCGCGATTTCAAGCCTGTTGAAGGTGATACCGATATTTTCATTACGCCGGGATACCGGTTCAGAGCTGTCGATGCCCTGATCACCAACTTCCATTTGCCCAAAAGCACCTTGCTGATGATGATCGCAGCATTCACCGGTATCGATGAGATGCACCGGATTTACGAGCATGCCATTCGTGAAAAGT
>SKYW01000171.1 GCA_007127695.1 Balneolales bacterium
AGGCGGACAGGAGTGTGGTTGCGGCAGGGATGCATAAGGAGCGCGACGCCGCAGCAACACGCCTGGCCATATCCACCCGGACGGTAACCTCCGTGGAGGTATCACTGGCCGGGCAGCACGGAATCCGTCTGATGGATTATCCCGTCTGGCAATACCGCTGGATTGCACCGCCTACCCATCTGACCGCGACCATTCTGGCAGAGGAGCCGCAGGCATGGGTGTTTACCAGCCGGCGTGGTGTGGAAGGGTGGTGGCGCACCTGGCAGGAGCAGCTCAGAAAGCAAAAGCTGCGCAACGAGATACGTGGCAAGACATCGCAGCAGGTGCCGGGTAAGGAGATACTTGGCAAATTGCCGGAGCAGGTGCCGGGTAACGAGATATCCGGCAAATCGTCGCAGCAGGCGCAGGGCAGGGACGCCATGCGCATCCCCCCGGTGTATGCCGTCGGCGATGCCACGGCCGATGCGGTCCGTCGTTTCTTCGGAGAAGCCGGCATCAGGGAAGCCGATATCAGGGTGGCCGATGACACGCAGGCCGATATCACTCAGGAAAACATCACCCAGGACAATATCAGGCAGACCGATATCAGGGTGGCCGAAAGGGGCGATGGTAAGTCGCTCGGGGAAGGGCTGTTGCGGGATGGCGTGCGGAACGCTGTGCACTTTTGTGCGGTGGAGCGCCGGACAGAGCTTGCGGAGTTTTGCATGAAGCACGGCATATCCCTGACCGAGACTGAAGTGTATCAGCGAACGCCCGTATCCAACAGAAAACCACTCTTTACGGCATTTGACGCGTTGCTTTTTTTCAGCCCGGACGGTGTCACGGAGTTCTTTCGGGTCTATGGCGTCCCGGGCGGGTCGTGGCGGCCTGTGGCTATCGGGCATACCACCGCCGCTGCCATCCAAAAGGAAACAGGGCGGAAGCCCCTCATTGCCGCTTCTCCATCCTTTGAGGAGATGCTAAAACTTGTATAACTTGCCGCCGGTCCATGGCGGAATTATTCTCCATATCTTCGTAAAACCAGTCCTCATGCTGAAAAACGATCTCTATCTCAAAGCACTTGCCGGCGATCCGGTGCCGCGTCCGCCTGTGTGGATGATGCGCCAGGCCGGGCGCTACCTTCCGTCGTATCTGCGGCTCCAGGAGAAGTACGATTTTTTCACCCGGTGTGAAACGCCGGAGCTGGTCGCCGAGATCACCTGTCTGCCGATCGACGAAATCGGTCCCGATGCCGCCATCCTGTTTTCCGACATCCTGGTTGTGCCGCGTGCGCTGGGCCAGCCCGTGGAGATGAAACCGGGGGTGGGACCGGTGCTGGACAATCCCATACGCACGGCGGAGCAGGCCATGGCACTCAGGCCGGTGGACGCTTACGAGGCGCTTGGCTATGTGATGGACGGGATCCGGGCGACCAGTGAGCGGCTGGACGGGCGCGTGCCCCTCATCGGGTTCTCGGGCGCTCCGTGGACGCTGCTCTGCTATATGGTGGAGGGGCGCGGGTCCAAGGACTTCTCCAAGGCCAAGGCGTTCTGCTATCAGCATCCCCGGGCGGCAAAACATGTGCTGAAGCTACTCACCGACGTGATCATCGACTATCTGAACGCGCAGATCGAGGCGGGCGTGCATGCCGTGCAGGTTTTTGACAGCTGGGCCGGACTTCTGGGGCCGGAGGATTTCAGCAATTTGTGCCTGCCGTACCTGCAGCGCATCACCGAGGAGGTACGGGGCGCTCCGGTCGTGCTTTTCGCCAAAGGGGCGTGGTACGCGCTGGAGCTGCTGTCGTGGCGCACGCGCGCCGCTGCACTGTCGCTGGACTGGACCGTGAGTCCGGAATACGCACGGCAGGCGGCCGGGCTGGATATCACCCTGCAGGGCAACTTCGATCCAAGCCGCCTGTTGTCGCCGGTGCCGGTCATCCGCGAGCAGGTCCGGCAAATGATCGACCGCTTCGGCAAAGATCGCTATATTGTAAACCTCGGCCACGGCATTCTGCCCAACGTCCCGGTCGACCATGCCAGAGCTTTTGTGGATGCGGTCACGTCCTGGGAAAAATGAGGCGGGGCAGCCGGCCAGATCAGCCGGAGACACCGGAGCCGCCGAATCCACTGGAGCCGTCGAATCGTCCGGACCAGTCCGGCCAGGCTTGAATTCGGCAATCGGCAACGGACGACCAACCGCGGAAGTAACGGCCGGCCGTATCCACCCGGAATAACACAATGAAGCCCATGAGTATAAAAACTTCGTTCACACAATGGATCCATGATCTGCAGGACCGGATCTGCAGCGCGCTGGAAGAGGCGGATGGAAAGGCCCGGTTCCGCGAGGATCTCTGGGAGCGTGACGGTGGCGGGGGCGGCCGGTCGCGGGTGATCGAAAAAGGCGGGTTGTTCGAAAAGGGCGGCGTGAACGTGTCGACGGTCAATGGCGAGCTGCCCGAGCTGATCCGCAAACGGTTCGGGGTCACGCAGGGATGGTTTTACGCATGCGGCATCTCGCTGGTGCTGCATCCCGAAAGCCCGATGATACCGACCGTACACGCAAATTTCCGGTATTTTGAGCTTTATGAGAGGGAGGATGGCGATCCGGTGGATGCGTGGTTCGGCGGCGGTGCGGACCTGACGCCGTATTACCTGTTCGGTGAGGACGCCCGGCACTTCCACCAGATCTACAAAACGGTGTGCGACCGTTTCCATCCCGAACTGTATCCGCGCTTCAAGACGGCGGGCGACCGCTATTTCCACAACGAACACCGCGGTGAGGCCCGGGGCATCGGCGGCATTTTTTTCGACTATCTGCGCTCTGAAGAGGAGCAGAACCTTGCTTTCTGGCATGAAATGACCACGGCGTGCGCAGATGCTTTCCTGTCGTCGTATCTGCCGATCGTCGAGCGGCGCCGGGATGAGCCGTGGGGCGACGAGGAGCGCTACTTCCAGGAGCTGCGTCGCGGGTGTTATGTGGAGTTCAACCTGATCCACGATCGCGGGACGCTCTTCGGGCTCAAGACCGGCGGACGGACCGAGTCCATTCTCATGAGCCTGCCGCCGCGCGTGCGGTGGGACTACAACGTCCACCCGCAACCCGGTTCCCGTGAAGCGGAACTGCTGCAGGTGCTCCGGAACCCGCGCGACTGGGTGTGACACCGGTGCTGACGGTTCCTGATCCGTCAACAATTCCGGGCCGCATCCACAAACACATTGCAACCTTGAAACTGTCTCAACCTGATCCAACATGACACGAACCGATTCCCAACTCCCTTCCGGATTCCCGCTTTCCCGTGGCAGACGCAACCGATACCGTGCCACACGGCGGGAGATGTTCGCCGAGCACCGTCTGCATCCATCCGATTTCATCGCTCCGCTGTTTCTGGCGGAAGGCAAGGGAGTGCAGGATCCGATCCCTTCGATGCCCGACTATCACCGCCTGTCGCTTGACCTGGCCGTGCGCAAGGCGGCTTCATGGCACGAAATGGGGATTCCGGCCGTGCTGCTGTTTGCCATGGTGCCGGAGGAAAAAAAGGACAACGAGGGTACCGAGGCGCTCAACCCGGACGGACTGATGCAGATAGCGGTCAAGCGCATCAAGGATGCGGTGCCCGGGCTGACGGTGATGACGGACGTGGCGCTGGACCCTTACTCGAGTTACGGACACGACGGCATCGTTCGGGACGGCGAGATCGTCAATGATGAGTCGGTGGACGTGCTTGCGCGCATGGCCGTGAGCCACGCCCGCGCCGGGGCCGACTACGTGGCGCCGTCGGATATGATGGATGGGCGCATCGGCGAGATTCGGCGGGCGCTGGAGGCGGACGGTCATGCTCAGACCGGGATCCTGGCCTACAGCGCCAAGTACGCGTCCGGTTTTTACGGGCCATTTCGTGATGCACTCGATTCCGCCCCCGGTTTCGGCGACAAGAAGACCTACCAGATGGATCCGGCCAATGTCCGGGAGGCGGTCCGGGAGGCGCAGATGGACGAGGCCGAGGGGGCCGACATCGTGATGGTGAAGCCGGGGCTGCCGTACCTGGATGTGGTGCGGGCGGTTCGTGAGGCCGTTCACGTCCCCGTTGCCGTCTACAATGTGAGCGGCGAATATGCCATGATCAAGGCGGCGGCACAGATGGGCTGGCTGGATGAAGAAGCGGCCATGCTGGAGAGTCTGCTGGCATGCAAGCGGGCCGGAGCGGATGTCATTGCCACCTACTGGGCCGAAAAAGCGGTTGCGCTGCTAAACAATACGTGATCTGCTGTTTTCCGGGTGTCCAGACCGGACAACCCTTCCAGAGGAGAGAAAGCGTTGGGAGCGAATGTGTTGGTAGTTCTGAAATCCGTGTTATTGGACGGGTGATCTGATGCCTTGGCCGGTCCGCTATAAAATAAAATTTAGATATCACCGGATTTATGCGTACTTTGTAACAATTGGCCATTGACCGGTGAATAGAGATTGTTGATTTTCCTTGAGATAGTTCACGAGATTTGTTCCGTTTAGATTGCCAAGTTACATAACCTTATATCAAAATTTGATGAATATGACGACGATTTATGTTGGCAATCTCAGCTTCAAGACAAGCGAAGACCAACTTCTTGAACTTTTCTCGGAATACGGCGAGGTAACCTCCGCCAAAATTATTACAGATCGTGAAACGGGCCGTTCCCGTGGATTTGGTTTTGTCGAAATGAGCGACGATGCCAAGGCTGGAGAGGCAATCCAGGATCTGCATGAAACCGAATTTATGGAGCGTGACCTTGTGGTTAACGAGGCCCGTCCTAAAAGCGATGACAACGGCTTCGGCGGTCAGCGTCGCGGCGGTTCCCGCAACCGGTATTAAGCCGGTATCGTTTGACGACCGATTGAAGGTCGTCTGACGCTATCACAACAGATGTGAGTACGGGCTCCCCCAAAAAGGGAGCCCGTTTTTTTTATCCGGAACCGGTACCGGTTGGTTTACAGGTCAGGTCCTGTCCGCGTGGCTGTGTTCCTGTCCGCGCGCCCGTATTACTGTCCGGGCCGGTGTGTCAGGCCTCATGCCAGTGATCACTGAGCAAGCCCGACATCCCTCAGGTTCTCCGGCAGGTCCAGTTCCGTTTCCGGCGGCAGCACTTCAATGTTCCGGGCATACCACCCCTCCTGGGTGCGGACCATATCAAACCGGATGACATCGCCGGTTTGAAGCCCTTCCGGAACCGTCGGATCGTCGATGCGCAGGCTCATCCTCATCGCATTCATCACATCCGGGATGGTTTCATGTACTACGGAGATGGATTCGCCCCGCAAATCCGTGCTCAGATAACGGCCCCTGACTTCATAGACTTCATCGGCGGCGGCCGGTTCTTCTTCGCCGCAGGAAGCAAATGAAAATGGCAGGACGGCAATGAGCAGTAACGGGAGTAGACGTTTGTGTTTCATCGGTGAGGAATTATGAGTTCATGGTGCAGGTTTGTAAGGTATAAAGGCTGCAGGGACGCAATATATGCAAAGATACAAGATTTCACGTTTGCAGAGTTCCGGACTTGCGGGTGCGGCATGCTGCGACTCCAAACTCTGCCGGATTTTTCGTATCCTTGTTGCTCCGGAAAAGTGCTCCGGAAAAGTGCTCCGGAAACGTGTTCCGATTGTGCCGGATGGTGACGCGCGCCACCGCGGGATGGAACGGCATCCATCCTGTCGAATTTGAAAGTCCAAATCAAGTGCTATGAAATATCCCCGAAGTCAGAACCTGTTTGATCGCGCAAAAAAACACATTCCCGGCGGGGTCAATTCCCCGGCCCGCGCATTCAAGGCCGTTGGAGGCACACCGCTCTTCATGGTACGCGCCGAGGGTGCCTATATGTACGATGAGGATGGAAATGAGCTGATCGACTACATCGGCTCGTGGGGGCCCATGATCCTCGGACATTCCTACCCGGCCGTGGTGGATGCGGTCCAGATAGCCGCGGCGGCATCAACCTCTTTCGGTACGCCCACCGAACTCGAGATCCAGATGGCCGAACGGGTTTGCGGCATGGTGCCCGGACTCGACAAACTGCGCATGACCAATTCAGGCACCGAGGCATGCATGAGTGCGGTTCGGGTCGCCCGCGGGTATACCGGCCGCGACAAGATCATCAAATTTGAAGGTTGCTACCACGGCCACGGTGACTCGTTCCTGATCAAAGCGGGCAGCGGCGCACTGACCCTTGGCCATCCCAGCAGTCCCGGCGTTACGGCCGGCACGGCAAAAGACACTCTCACCGCCGACTTCAACGATCTCGAGAGCGTCAGACAGCTGCTGGATCAGAACAACGATGAAGTGGCTGCCGTGATCCTGGAACCGGTCGCCGGCAATATGGGTTGCATACCTCCGCGGGACGGTTTCCTGGAAGGATTGCGCAAATTGTGCGACCAGCATGGCGCATTGCTCATTTTTGACGAGGTGATGTGCGGATTCCGGATCGCGCGCGGCGGGGCCGTGGAGCGGTACGGAGTGCAGCCCGACCTGATGGCGTACGGCAAGGTGATAGGGGCCGGCATGCCGGTCGGCGCATTCGGCGGCAATGCCGACGTGATGAGCGTCGTGGCGCCGGACGGACCCGTCTACCAGGCCGGCACCCTTTCCGGCAATCCGGTTGCCATGAGCGCCGGACTCGCCCTGCTTACCGAGCTGGATGAGCACCCCGAAATTTACGGCGATCTGGAAAAACGATCGGCCGCGCTGGAAACGGGACTGGCGGAAGTTTTTGACCGGCATGGCATCACGGCGGCCCGGAACCGCGTGGCATCCATGCTCGGGTTCTTCTTCTGTGAGGGCCCTGTCCACAGCTTCTCCGATGTGAGCCGCACCGATACGGAGTTTTTCTCCCGCTTCTTCCATGGCATGTTGGATGAGGGTGTCTACCTCCCGCCATCGGCCTACGAGGCGTGGTTTGTCTCCCATGCCCATGACGATAAGATCATCCAGGCAACCATTGATGCCGCCGACCGGGTGCTTTCCAACATGAAACGAAGCAGGTCCGCCCGTTGAAAAAAGGCTCCCTTGCCACCGTTTTCCTGGTCGTACTGATCGACCTGATCGGTTTCGGCCTGGTGCTGCCGCTGCTTCCGTTCTATGCGCGGGAGTTTGCCGCCACACCGGTGGTGATCGGCCTGCTCTACAGCATCTATTCGGTGGCGCAGCTCATTTTTTCCCCGATTTGGGGAAGCCTCTCAGACCGTCTCGGCCGCCGGCCCATCATGCTGCTCAGTACCGGCGGAGCTGTCGTTGCCTATATCATTTTCGGCCTGGCCGGATCGCTGGCCGTCCTGTTCCTGTCGCGGTTGGTTGCCGGCGTGATGGGCGGGAATATCGCCACGGCGCAGGCGTACATCGCCGACGTCACCAGTGACGAGGACCGGGCGAAGGGCATGGGACTGATCGGTGCCGCTTTCGGGATCGGTTTTGTGCTCGGACCGGCGCTCGCCTCCGGCCTTATCCACCCCGGTTTTCAGGAATGGGTCGGCGCCATGGGACTGACGGGACTGGCAGAATGGATGGAAGTGAGACGTTTCGGCCTACCCGGCTTCTTCGCCGCCGTTTTGTCGCTTTGCAGCTTTCTGATGGTGCTCTTCTTCCTGCCGGAGACCGTGGTCCGCGAGAGTGATTCCGAAGAACGCGCAGCCGGGAAAGGTGCGAGCGAAGAGAGCGCAACCAGTGAGCGTGCCAACGAAGAACGCGTTGCCAGGGAGCGTGTTACCGAACCGGCCTCCCGGCCGAGTGTCTTCATGCCGGCATTCTGGCGAAACCTCTCCGAGCAGCAGAAAGCCGGCGGCGGTTCGCTGATGCTCCTGCTGGGGGCGCTGTTCCTCCTCTCGTTCGGACAGGCCAGCCTCTACAGCGCCTTCCCGCTTTTCGCCGAATCCATGCTTGATATGACCCCGGAGCAGGTCGGCATCCAGTTTTTCTATATCGGATTGATTGCCGTGATCGTGCAGGGCGGACTCATCCGTCCACTCAGCCGCTGGTTCCCGGAAACCAATCTGTTTTTCGCCGGGAATATCCTGATGACATTCGGGCTTGGCGCCATAGCCCTGTCGCAGTCGGTTTCCATGCTCACCGTATTCCTCGGGATCATGGCGCTCGGACACAGCCTCAACCTGCCGACCATCAACAGCCTCATCTCCAAGGAGGCCGGCTCCAAAAGTTACGGCTCCATGATGGGCATCGCCCAGGGGCTTTCCGGGTTGGGCCGGGCCATAGGTCCAACCTGGGGCGGATTTCTCTACGGGGTGATGGTCTATCTGCCGTTTTACATCACCGCGCTGGCGCTCACGGTCACCATCTGGATCGGCTGGAAACTGATGCGTCGCAGGTGATACGTTCGCGTTCAAAGGAACACGTTCGCAGCG
>SKYW01000026.1 GCA_007127695.1 Balneolales bacterium
CGGCCAGCTCCCCGTCATTGTGGGCGTGGATGCCGATCACGCGTCCGGGAAGGCGCGCGATCACGGTCCGCACGATCTCGGCCACG
This sequence comes from Balneolales bacterium, assembly GCA_007127695.1. Taxonomy (GTDB): domain Bacteria; phylum Bacteroidota; class Rhodothermia; order Balneolales; family Natronogracilivirgulaceae; genus SKNL01. Next base: position 87 of record SKYW01000026.1, read on the forward strand.
TCCTGGGGAAGCGTACCCCCGTTGGTGTCGCACAGGACCAGTGCCGAAGCACCAGCCTGTGCGGCATGTTCCAGGGTCCGCAGCGCGTATTCCGGATTGTCCTTGTATCCGTCAAAGAAGTGCTCTGCATCGTAGATCACCTCCTTGTCATGCGCTGCCATGTAGGCAACAGATTGCCGGATCAGATCCAGGTTGTCGCGATCGGTAATACCCAGTGCCTGATGCACATGGAACAGCCAGGTTTTGCCGAAAATGGAGACCGCGGGGGTCCCGGCATCGACAAGCGCCTGGATGTTGGGATCGGTTTCAGGGGTGTTGCCGTACCGCATGGTACTTCCGAACGCCACCAGACGGGCATGTACGAAGCGGTGCGACCGGGCCCGCTCGAAGAACGCCATGTCCTTCGGGTTGGATCCGGGCCATCCGCCCTCGATATAGTCAATGCCGGTCTGGTCCAGACGTTTGGCAATCCGCATCTTGTCATCCGATGACAGGGAGATGCCTTCGCCCTGGGTTCCGTCCCGCAATGTGGTATCAAACAGGTCTATCGATCGTTTGTCCATGAATCTGTCAGTCTTTTTTTATCCAGCTCATCATGTTGCGCAGTTCACCACCGATCTGTTCAATGGGGAGGCGGCTGTGTTTCCGCCTCAAGGCTTCGTGGGAAGCCCGTCCTGCCTTGTTTTCCAGAATCCATTCCCGGGCAAAATTCCCGTTTTGGATGTTTTCCAGAATCTCTTCCATGCGCTTGCGGGTGTCGGCATTGATGACCTTGGGTCCCGATGTCATCCCGCCGTACTCCGCCGTGTCGCTTACCGAATGGTACATGCCCGCGATGCCGCCCTCGTACATCAGGTCTACGATCAGCTTCATCTCGTGCAGGCATTCGAAATAGGCGATCTCAGGTCTGTATCCGGCCTTTACAAGTACTTCAAAACCGGTGTTGATCAGTTCCGTGACCCCGCCGCACAAAACGGCCTGCTCGCCGAACAGGTCCGACTCGGTCTCTTCTTCAAAAGTGGTTTCGATCACTCCGGCGCGGGTTCCGCCGACTCCCATGGCATAGGCCAGGGCCACATCGCGCAGGTTGTCATCGGGATCCTGGTGGATGGCGAACAGGCAGGGCACGCCGGCGCCCTGGGTATAGACGCGCCGGACCAGGTGTCCGGGCCCTTTCGGGGCAACCATGAACACGCCGATGTTCTCCGGCGGTACGATCTGGTTGAAATGGATGTTGAACCCGTGTGCAAAAGCCAGGGCATTGCCCGGCTGGAGGTTCGGACGTATATCCTTCTCGTAGACATCCTTCTGCTTCTCATCCGGCAGGAGCACCATCACGATATCGGCTTTTTTGACCGCTTCGGCGGTATCATGTACGGCAAGGCCGTCTTTTTGTGCCACTTCCCGCGAACGGCTGTCGCTGCGGAGACCGACAATGACCGACACCCCGCTCTCGTGAAGGTTCAGCGCATGGGCGTGTCCCTGGCTGCCGTAGCCCAGGACGGCCACGGTCTTGCCCTTCAGGACGGTGAGGTCGGCATCGTTGTCGTAATATAATTTCATCTGTTTGTCGCTTTTGGTAGGGTGTTATTATTTGGAGTGAATTGGGTTTGGGTTGCGTTTTCCTCAGTCCCTGGGTTGATATTCGCGTTTCATGGCGACCGTGCCGGTGCGCGCCACCTGCCGGATCCCGAACGGCTCGAACATGCCGATGGCCGCATCCACCTTGTCCTTTCGCCCGGTGATCTCGATGGTCAGGCTTTCGGGGCTAATGTCGATGACCTTGGCACGGAATACGTTGGCCACCTGGATGATCTCGGTCTGTTTCTCCTTGGTGGACTCGACCTTGATCAGGGCCAGCTCGCGCTCCACGTGGGGCAGGAACGTGAGGTCCTCGACGCTGACCACATCCACCAGTTTATCCAGCTGAAGTATGATCTGGTCGATGATGCGCTCGTCGCCATGTGTGGTGATGGTGCAGCTGGCCATGGTTGTTTCTTCGGCCTCGCCGATGCTGATGCTGTCAATGTTGAATCCGCGCCCGGTGAACAGGCCGGCGATGCGGGCCAAGGCGTTGAAGTTGTGATTGACCTTCATCGAAATGGTGTGCTTCCGTTCTTTTTTTGCAGCTGCTGTCATCGTTTGGATTTTGCTGTTGTTCGGGTGAGGGGATGTTGGTTGCGGGATTCGGGTATGTGTCTGCTGTTTGGTAGGGTGGTGGATGCGTTCCGTTTCGCAGCGGGTTCCGGATTGACTACTTCGCGGGCTTCACCGGGATCGGCGAATCGATCAGCTCGTCGACGGCAGCGCCCGGCGGGATCATCGGGTAGACGCACTCTTCCTTGCTGACGCGGATGTCCATGAGCACCGGACGGTCCTTGATGGCATGCGCTTGCTCAAGCACATCGCGGAGTTCATCCACGGTGTCGGCCCGGAGTCCGACCGCACCATAGGCCTCGGCCATTTTCACGAAATCAGGGTTGCTTTCCTCCAGGAAGGAGTGCGAATAGCGGCCGCCGTAGAACATTTCCTGCCATTGGCGCACCATGCCCAGATAGCCGTTGTTCATGATCGCGATCTTGACCGGGATGTTGTAGGCCACGGCGGTGGTCAGCTCCATGGAGGTCATCTGAAAACCGCCGTCGCCGGCGATGCACCAGACCTCGCGATCGGGATGGGCTACGGCGGCGCCTATGGCTGCCGGGAAACCGAAGCCCATGGTGCCCAGTCCGCCGGAAGAGATCCACGACTTGGGATGGTTGTACTGGTAGTACTGTGCGGCCCACATCTGATGCTGTCCCACATCGGTGGAGATGATCGCCTCGCCTTTGGTGACGCGGGATATCTCCTGGATCATGAGCTGGGGGGCGATCTCGTTGTCGCGGGATTCGTAGCGCAGCGGGTGCTCGCGGCGCCACTGGTCGATGGTCCCGAGCCAGTCGGCCGTATCCACCGGTCCAACCTGTTTGCTGAGTTCGGTGAGCACTTCCTTGACATGACCGACCAGAGGCACCTCCACGGTCACGTTCTTGTTGATGCAGGAGGGGTCGATGTCGATGTGGATCTTGCGGGAATGGGGGGAGAAGCCGTTGACACGGCCTGTTACGCGGTCGTCGAACCGTGCGCCGACAGCAATCAGCACATCGCATTTCTGGATGGCCATGTTGGCGTACCAGGTGCCGTGCATTCCGAGCATTCCGACCGAGAGCGGGTCGCTTTCGGGAAAGGCGCCCAGTCCCATGAGGGTGGTGGTGACCGGGATGCGGCATTTCCGCGCGATTTCTATGACTTCCTTGCAGGCATCGCCCATTACGGCGCCGCCGCCGACGTAGAGCAAGGGTTTGTTGGATACGTTGATCAGCTCGGCAGCCTTGCGGATCTGCTCCGGATTGCCTTTTGTCTGCGGCTGATATCCCCTCATGGATACCTGGGGCGTGCGTTTTTCATATTCGGCCTTGGCAAAGAGCATGTCCTTGGGCAGGTCGATGAGCACCGGTCCGGGCCGGCCCGATGTGGCGATATAGAACGCATCGCGGATGGCATCGGCCAGATCCTCGACCCTGGTGACCAGAAAACTGTGTTTGGTGACCGGCCGGGTCATGCCGATGATGTCGGCTTCCTGGAAGGCGTCGTTGCCGATGAGGGTAGATGGCACCTGTCCGGTGAGTACGACCATGGGGATGGAGTCCATCATGGCCGTGGTGATGCCGGTGACGGTGTTGGTGGCGCCGGGTCCGGATGTGGCCAGGATGACACCGGGCTTGCCGGTGGCGCGAGCATAGCCGTCGGCCATGTGCGTGCCGCCCTGTTCATGCCGCACCAGGATGTGACGCAGCTGAGGCGTCTTGAAAAGCGTGTCGTAGACTCCAAGAACCACTCCGCCGGGATAGCCGAAGATGGTGTCGACCCCCTGGTCAAGGAGACTCTGGATCAGGATCTCGCCGCCGTTAAGCTCTTTCTTCACCGTGACACCGTTGTCATGCGTTGCCGTGACAGCCGTGCCGTTTGTGGCGGGCATCTGTGTGACTGTTTTTGTTGCAGTCGGGGATGTATCGGAGTGTTTCATCTGTGTGATTCCGTTTTTTGGGGCAGGTCAGATGGAATATCCATACGAAAAACAGACACATGCCCTGAGCATTTGCGTGCGGTTTTTATGGTACGGATGATTCATGGTAAATGACGGTTTGGGATTTTGGTGTACAGTACGGTTTCCCAGAGGTCATTACCTTGTTTCCGGATTCAGCGATGTATTCTAACTAGACAGGATGTGGGATGACCTCTGGCGATGTATTATAGAATGCCAATTAGTAGGTCAATAATTAGAATAATAATGCCACTGACAAGAGAGGTTCTGAGTACGGAGGAGAGGAAGCCGGAAGTTATTCCCGCTGTGATGGAGGACGCAACAGTTGCAGCCGTGGGCACCGGCCCCGGGAGGAAAAGTACTTCTGCAAATGGTTGATTTCGTTTCATCACTGAGTGTACCAGATACTTGCGTTGTGCATTACGTAACAAAGCTAATGATTTTATTCCTTATGTCAACAGGCAGACCGGAAAAAAAATAAAAAAAATCGAAAGGGGTGGTTTTTTCTGTTTAAATAGTGAGTCTGTATTTCCTTTTTTACTAAAAAAATAATACAGAAAGACAGAAATATCATAAATAACAGTAGCTTTGGAAGCGCTTTTTGTATAAAATCTGCTGTAATTTCATAAAATTATCATAGTCACGTAAATGACAGTACCTGATTGCGATCAGGGGTCGATCATGTCAATTATCTGTAATTCATCAAAAATTCGTCTGGTCACTGTGAAGTTTGTCTTGTGAAAAAGTCGTGAATGTGGTAGCATGGCAAGGAGCGGCCGGAAATATCATTGGAGCCGGTAGCAGCCGTGCAATCGGAAACCGGCGGCCGCAGGGAACAGGAACTGTAATAATCGAAACTTTTTATGTCATTGAACAAATACAGCAGGCGCCTTACCCAGGTGCGTTCACAGGTCGGCTCACAGGCCATGCTTTATGCAACGGGACTGAAACAGGAGGATTTTGACAAGCCCCAGATCGGCATTGCCAGCATGGGGTGGGATGGTAACCCGTGCAACATGCATCTGAACGAATTGGCGGCGCTGGTCAGGGACGGCGTGCAGAAAGAGTCCATGATCGGATTTGTTTTCCATACCATTGGCGTGAGTGACGGTATTTCGATGGGAACGACCGGTATGAAATACTCGCTGCAGTCCCGCGACATCATCGCCGATTCCATCGAGACGGTGGTGGCCGCCCAGTGGTACGACGGGGTGATCGCTCTGCCGGGATGCGACAAGAACATGCCCGGTTCGGTCATCGCCATGGCACGGCTCAACCGGCCGTCCATCATGGTTTACGGCGGCACCATACGTCCGGGCAGCCTGTCCAACCAGAAACTGGATGTGGTATCGGCGTTTGAGGCATGGGGACAGTATGTGACCAGGCAGATCGACGAAGAGGGGCTGGATGACGTGCTGAAGAATGCCTGTCCGGGCGCCGGCGCCTGCGGGGGCATGTACACGGCCAACACCATGGCCTCGGCCATTGAGACGATCGGACTCAGCCTGCCCTACAGCTCGTCGATTCCCGCCACGTCCGACGACAAGCGCGAGGAGTGCCTGCGTGCCGGGGCTGCCATGAAGCTGCTCCTGGAGCGGGACATCACGCCGGACAAGATCCTCACGCGCAAGTCGTTCGAGAACGCGATCACCGTGGTAATTGCCCTGGGCGGATCCACCAACGCCGTCCTGCATCTGCTGGCCATGGCGCACGCGGCCGGCGTGGCGCTGACCATCGACGATTTCCAGCGCATTTCCGGCAAGACGCCGTTCCTGGCCGATCTGAAACCCAGCGGAAAGTACGTCATGGAGGATCTGTACGACGTCGGCGGGGTGCCGGCCGTGCAGAAAATGCTGCTCCGGGAAGGGTTCTTGCATGGTGACTGCCTCACGGTCACCGGCAAGACGCTTGAAGAGAATCTGGAGGAGCTGCCCGGGTTAAAGGAAGGGCAGGACATTATCGCACCGCTCTCCGATCCCATCAAGAAGACCGGACACCTATCCATATTATACGGCAACCTGGCGGAGGAGGGATCCGTGGCCAAGATCACCGGAAAGGAGGGGACCCGCTTCCAGGGCAGCGCACGCGTGTTTGATTCCGAGGAGGATTGCCTGAAAGGCATCAACGAAGGGAAAGTGCAGGGCGGGGACGTGGTGATCATCCGTTATGAAGGTCCCAAAGGCGGACCCGGAATGCGGGAAATGCTTTCGGTCACCTCGGCCATCATGGGAGCCGGGCTCGGCAAGCAAGTGGCGCTGATCACGGATGGACGATTTTCCGGCGGTACGCATGGGTTCGTGGTCGGACACATCACACCTGAAGCGCAGGAAGGCGGGGTGATCGCCCTGGTCCGCGACGGCGACACGGTTACGATCGATGCCGAATCCAACCGGCTGGATGTGGACGTGAGTGAGGATGAGATCGCGAGCAGGCGCAAGGAGTGGAAGGGGCCGCCGTACAAGGCGACCAAGGGCACGTTGCTGAAATATCTGCGCAGTGTCTCGTCAGCATCCACCGGATGTGTGACGGACGGGTTTTAGGTACCCTCAAATTTGCGCAGCTCTCTCTGGTAATCTTCTTCCGAGATCAATCCCTGCTGCCAGAGTCCCACCAGCTCATTTTTCCTCTCGAGGGTGCCTGAGGGGTGTTGCGGGCGGGTTTTTTCAATCTCCTCGCGCATTTTCATGCGCTCCCGCTCCGACTCGGCCGCCCGCTCGATGAGCACCGCAACCGGCTCCGGATCTGTGATGCCGGCAAGGTCCTGCGTACCGTTTACATGCCGGATGTGGATGGTCCCCAGCCCGAAACGCGCCGCAAGGCCGTCAAAACGCACATCGCAGGAGATGATTTCGTGCAGCGGCATGTGCGTCTCCTCACCGTCGGCCTGATGGATCACCCCGGTGTTGGTCACGAGGTAGCGGATCCCGAGCCATTTCTGCCGATACCGGTAAATGATCCACAGCCCGAGTCCGAGCAGCGGCACCAGCAGCACGCCGATCACGTAAGCCGGCAGATGGATGCGCCAGTCGGGACGCAGTTCATAGACCTGGACGCCAGCAGCCTCGGCTTCAGCAGTCTCAGCGTTTGTGGCCTGGGCGTTTGTGGCTTTGGTGTCAGTGGCTTCAGCTTCTCCGGCAGCGTCGCCGGCGCCGTTTTTTTTACCCGGTTTCTTTCCGGTCATGTTACTTTCAATGGGCATACATTTGCTTTTTCGTAGTCCGCAATTGGTTTTTTTTGTAATTTAGCGTCTTCATGAAATTTTCAAAATTCGCAGCCAAAAATCCGGGAACCCCATAACCTGTTGCGGGTGAATCCGGTAACGAATATGCCGAAATTATCTGTCTGGAAGTATCTTTTGATTTTGTGGATGACGGCGGTGCTTGTGGCCGGTTTCCTTATCCGTGTGCCTGAAATCCCGATCCTCTACGAAACCTCGCGGAATCTCTTTTTCCACGTCCCCATGTGGTTCACCATGACGGTTGTTTTTGCTGCCGGGCTGGTCTTCAGCATCCGGTATCTCATCAGCAGCCGTATGCGCTTCGATGCACTGGCCGAGTCGGCCACCCTGATCGGCATCCTGTTCGGCCTGTGCGGACTCCTGACCGGCTCCCTCTGGGCGCGGTTCACCTGGGGAACATGGTGGACTTTCGCCGAACCCAAGATGAACCTTTCGGCCATGGCCCTGATGATCTACGTGGCCTATTTCATTCTCCGGTCAGCTTTTGACGATCCCGAAAAGCGGGCGAAGATCGCGGCTGTCTACAATGTATTTGCCGCCACCACCGTCCCGTTCCTGCTTTATATCGTCCCCCGGCAGCTTCCGAGCCTGCATCCCGGGGCGGACGGTAACCCGGCTTTCAGCGATCTGACCGCACCTGAACTGCGACTTGTTTTCTATCCAGCCGTCATCGGCTTCATCGGCCTGGCGGTGTGGATCACGCAACTCCGGTACCGGTACGTGATGCTCCAAAACCGGTTGGATCGGAGCGGTTCCACGTAGCCGGACCAATACCGTATCAGCACCGCATCAAAACGGCATCCATACCGCATCAAAACGGCATCCATACC
>SKYW01000077.1 GCA_007127695.1 Balneolales bacterium
AGTCAATTGTCGGATTCAAGCACAACTTGCACCACTACATGCCCTTCCAGCGTAATCTCTACCTGGATTCGGACATGATCTGGTGCCGCAATCCTGACAAGGTCTGGCAATCATTGATGCCCTATCCCTATACCATAACCGGTCAGGAATCAGCGGATGTTTTTTTCGGTTCCCACAAGAATATCAGGATTTTGTGGGATATCCTGTTGAGACGGCGGCAACGCACCCTGAAACATTTTGGCATGAGCTACCTGGCCCGTGTGCAAACCGGTGTGATGTATGCCGCCGATCCTGAAATCACCCGCAAAGTCAATGAGCTGGCAGCGGATTTGCTGGAAAGGAAAAGTGAAACCCATTTTGTAAGCAGGACGAGAGAGAAAGGAAGAAACCTGGAAAGCTGTGAATGGAGCCTGGGAATGGCTGTCAGCATGTTGAACCTGTACGTGTACCCCTGGTTCAATGCACAGGAAAGTATCCAGCTCGATTTTATCCGGCCGCTGACCAGGACAAACGATGATTTTACGGAAGTCTCCTGCAAGTACTACTGCAATCCATTCATCCATTCCTTGCGGGGTATAAAGACCGATCTGCTCAGAGGCCTGCTATTTGCGTTGTTCCGTGTGTTGCCGCGGAGCAATGACCACCTCTGGATAACACCTTACATACTGCACTTTGGCTGGAGTCATCAAAAACCATGGTTCGATAAGTTCGCTGAAAGGGAGTGGAAGCAGATAAATCGACAGGACGTGTCCGGCAAATAAGGTCTAGGCCCGTTTTTCGCGCAGCGATAGAAAGGAAAACAACAGCAGGTTCATGACCTTGTCCAACACCTGATTCACAAGCAGTATCCCGGCAATTCCCGCCGTAGACACCTCCACATGCCGGACAAACTCCAGACTCACACCGATGAAGACAAGATCCTTGCTGGGAAGGAAAGGGATCCGGCTCAGGATCAGCTGTAGCACAATCATCGTGAACCAAATCTCAAACGGCACCCATGGCATGACTACGTACCATTGAGCCACCTGGACAATGGTCAGCAGAATCATACGGAAACTGTGCATGAAAAAAATGAGCAGCGCGGGTTTACGCGGCATGGTGAACAGGTATGGCCGGTACTTCCGGAACAGAAACAGAGCCGCAACAAGGAGGATCAGTGAAACGGGAAATACGATGTAGAGATCATCCAGGACTATCCACTCCTGCAGGGTCAACCGGCCCGTTGCCGAAAATAGCACCAGCAACAGCAGGGCTACGGTCGTGGAGGCAAGTGTGGAGAGGATATTATTGTCACGCACCACTTCGTATGCCTCCTTTTTACCGATACCCATCTTGTTCTGCAACCAGAAAAAAAGCTGGACTTCCCCCGAATAACCCAAAACCACCTTGTTGTAAACCCGCTTCTTCAGAAAGATTTCCTGACTCTGCCAAAACTTCATGGGCCAGCGCGTGCTGTAGGTCAGGTACTCCGTGACCGGAAGGGCAAAATAGAGCACCAGGAAGAGCAGGTAATACAAGGGATGGACCGGAAGCTCAGCCAGTACGTTTCGCAACCCTATCTGAAGGATCTGCACCAGGAGGACAATCACAATGACCAGTTGAAGCAGATATTTGCCGTAGCGGAGCAACATTTTGCCAGGGTCACTCTTCCCGAAAGTCACCAGCTGGTCCCATCCCCGTTTGAAGTGGTGTGTCATCCCGAAGCTTTGCGCGACGAATGTACTTTTGAGATCATTTCCCGGATAGCCGGAAGCGAGGATAGATGATGCAGCTTCTTCTCGGCATGAGCTCGTGCCGCCGAGGATTTTCGTTTCAATTCCTCCGGATTATCAAGCAAATTGGAAATTTTGCTTACATAATTATCTTTAGATACACGCAATCCGATCTTTTCAGGAATAACATCATTCTGGATGATATCATCAAATGCAACGGAGGGCACACCGCAGGCAGCCGCTTCGGATATGGTCCTGGGGTAGTGGTCGCGATATCCACTGTGGAAGAAGACCTTTCCCTTGTTAAGATATGCCGGTACTTCAGAATAGGCGACCGGACCAAACCAGGTTATCTCCGGATACTTTCTTCGGAACTGTGGAAGCATCGGCCCGCCCCCGATGACACCGACCTTGCGTTTCTTTGAAAGCTCGAAAAGTGCCTGATAATTCTTGTAGTTGGAGATAAGACGTCCGGCGGCGATCACATCATGCGTTTTCCCGGTTTCAGGATCCGGTGCAAAATGCCGTGTATCAACAGACTTTGGCAGATGGATCATCTTCTTTTCCGGCACGACAGTCCGCCAGAAACGAATGGTTCGGCTGGTCAGCTGCTGAAACTGATACTCTGTTTCATAAAGTACAGCAACGGCTTGCTTGACGATGGGATGATACCATTCACCGCCGATGACGATCGCATAGGGGATGCGTTTGGGGATGAGAACTTCCCGTACCAGCTGAATGCCGATTCCCCCGTCCATTCCCTTGATCACAAAAAGATCGGCATCGGATTCCGCTGCCGCTTGTACCAGCGCCCGTGAGGTGTGATTCCGGCTTTTGCCATCAGTCTGATCCGTTTTGAATATTCGGACAGGAACAGCCGGCAAATTATCGTACTGCCATTCGGTTTCCATGGTATGGTTGCCGCCTGCCCAAAGTTCCGAAGGATACCCTCTCTGTGATGTGAGGGCCGGCATCCATTTGTCGCGGTTCGCCATTTCTACAAATTCATGCTCGTCAATCAGATCATGGTAGACAGGATAGCTTTGTACATAAATGATGTTCATGATTCCTCGACTGTGATCGAAGTGAAGAGATTCAATGTTCGTGATTCTTCAATGTACTGCTTAAATGCCATTTGAATTTGTGGCGGAAGCCGGAAACGGGGATGCCCCGAAAGATCACCGCGCACAAATTTGTGATACATGTAATTCATCCAGCTGGCGGGACTGTTACGGATGCGACGGGTAAAGTGCTCTTCCTCCCAGGTATTGGTCCCGTGAAAACAACGGATAAAAAGTCCGGCATGCTCTTTCGGAAGCTTGATGTACCGGCGCTTCATCCATTTCCTGAGATAGACCGTATCTTCAGCCCTCCGATACTCAGGGTAGCGAATGTTTTTGCTTCGCCTGTGCATAATACTTCCGGGTATGCCATCCGGAAGATATCCAATATACGGAAGAGAAAAAAAATCGGGATTGTCCAGATGCATCAGGGAGGCGGACAGGCAACATGCGTCGTAGCCCTGATCCAGGAAGGATGCCTGTGCGGCAATCCGTTCCGGGTGATACCAGTCGTCATCATCCCATTGTACGATGTAATCGCCTCCGGCATACTGCAACGCAATGTTACGCAATGTTCCCAGAACCAGGATGGAGGTGCGGGGAATCCGGACATAGGTCACATCTGCAGGATCGATATCCCGGAAAAGGGGGGAGTAGTCCTCTTGTCCGTCATCAATGACCACAAGCTCTCTGTTGGGATAGGTCTGGTTCTGAAAACATGCCACAGCCCGCTCCGCAAGACGTTTGCGGTTGGCGGTGACCATCAGACAACTTACCCTCGGAATCCCGTTTTCAGCATTTCTCTTCATTCTCATACCAAATACTTTGTTGGGCCAATGTACGACTCAATGAACAAGGAAAAAATTATAATTTATCGGGATATTTCCATCCATTTTTCCGGTTCCGACATACTCAATGACCTCACCGCCCAGAAAACTCCGGACAAGCCTTCGACGGATGCCGCCAATTTCCTCAAGGAAGGAGACATGCTGAAAATCCTGCTGTCTGTTGAATACGCTTCGGTTTCCTGAATGAAATACCACTTCCACATATCGCGGCACGGACCGCCCACCTATCCGGTCAGAATCGAGTACGGTAATCTGCTTTGGCTTCTCAAGTATGGTGGGCGAGTTTTCCCGGATAAGCGAAAGACCGATCACATCAGCACGGGATCTTTTTTTGGGAACAAGGTAATAACCGATGTGAAAACCGCTGTCTGTGTGGGTGATGTGCCGGAATCCCTTGTTGACCACTTTGGATGACAGGTTGGTCTGGAACGTGTGGTCCATGTAGGCTGTGCCGCTGACCTCAAGGGTGTCATTGTCGATGACTACGATGCCGGACACCTCGGCACGCGGGATGTGTACGAAAATACCCATGTCCTCACTTTCAAGGCGAAACACACCATCCCCCCAGGTATATCCCTGATGTATGTCGTGAAAGTCCAGATCCACAAGGTAGCTGACGCCGTCTTTTGCAGTTCGGTAATAGATATGGTGTTCGTAAGGAAGTTTCCCGGAAAGATAGATTTCACGACCCTCGTGGAGACGGATCTTGTTGTGATCCTCATCTATGACAAGGTGCTCGATCGCATACTCACGGGCCACATTGTAGTTGTTGCCCTTGAAATTGGACACGAACAGCTTGCCGCCGCTTACCGGGCTTTTAAAACTGCCAAAGTTGGCAAGCGAAAACGTCAGGTGCAGATGGAGGTCGTTTTCGAGAAAGATGTGGTAGCTCCAGAACTCGTTGTAGTAGTCGCCGCCCATGGTATGGGGAAGCATGTCAGCCCACTCCGTTTGCCTCAGATCACCCTCTGGCATGCCGGGCTTCACGGATCGCTCCTGCATGGTCTGCTCCCCGGGATCACTGCGACCCGGCATGGACAGCAGAAGCACAAGAAGTGTACTTAAGCTAAAATACAAAGCGGGTCTGTACGTAATACTTTTCAATCGGTGTTGTGAAAACATAATATCGGGATATGTCACTGAGACCGGTTTGACCGGTTTCACGTTTACATTCAAACAATCGTTAGGTTCACTTTAAGCCCGGATCAAACACGGTCATCTTAGAAAACGTCCGTTCCGGCGTTGTATTACCGTACCAGACTGTTTTGTTCTCAAATCCGCCTGCTGAATGGCAAATATGGAACACTACTTGCTGACGGCTTAAAATTCAACATTTTTTTGTAACTTCAATATCGATTTTTGTTTAAACGCATTTTCTTTTCATGAGAACATTACTCGACCTGCTCAGGCCACTGGTAATGATCAATTACCGCTACCCCTTTGCAGTGCTCTCCATATCCATCCTGCTTGCGGTCGGAGCCGGTATTTATGCCACAAGGCTTGTGATCGATACCGATCTTGCAAGTTTGCTGCCGGAACACTATGACAGTGTGCAGGCACTGGAACGCCTCCGGGATTCCGTAGGTGGTGAAACCCCGCTTGAAGTAACGATCAATTCTCCTGATTTCGAAGCAAACAAGGCGTTTGCCGAGGCACTCATACCGCGGGCTATGGAGTTGTACGACCCGCGGCTCGATGACTACTTTGTGAACCGCTATGAGTACCGGCGCGATGTTGAAGTACTCAAGGACTATGCGTTATATCTATCCACAGAGAATGAAATCGACCAGGTTATCGATTTCCTCGAGGAAAGGCTTGAGCAGGCGCGTCTTGAGGCCAACCCGTTTTTCATTGATTTCGAAGACGATTTCGACGACGAGGAAGAAGAAGATGAAGAGGAACGGCTCCGGGAGTTTGAAAGGATGTATCATGAACTCATCCCATCGGAATATCCCGTCAACCAGGACAGTTCCAGTCTCGTTATCAGCTTTTTCCCGACCGGGGCTCAAAGCGACCTCACATACATCCGTTCCCTGTTCGAAGCATTCGGGGAATTGATCACCGAAATGGATCCGGCTTCCTACCATCCGGAAATGATTGCCGTTGCCGGGGGGCGACTCGAAAGACACCTTATGGAACTCGACTCCATCATAAGGGACGTTGTCACCAGTTTCGGGTCTGGCATCACCGCGGTGATCCTTCTGGTAGGAATCTACTTCATGATCAAATTGATCATCAACTACCGCCGCGGTCACTACAGGCACCGCAGACATTCACTGTTCGACCATCTGATACGCTTTCCCGTTCCAATCATGGTGATCGGCATACCGCTTCTGATAAGCCTGAGTATCACGTTTGCCATCGCCTATTTTGCACTCGGCACACTGAACACGATGACCTCGGTCCTGTTTGTGATTCTTTTTGGATTGGGTATCGATTACGGCATTCACTTTTATGCACGGTACCTGGAAAAAAGGTCCGCAGGGGATAACGTCCGCAATGCCCTGTTTCACACCTACGACAGCACCGGCGCCGCTATCATGACCAGCGCCACTACTACAGCAGTCGCACTGTTCGTACTTATGATTGCCGATTTTCGCGGCTTTTCTGAATTTGGATTCATTTCCGGCACCGGAATCGTACTCGCGTACCTCTCCATGCTCTTCATCCTGCCGGCAATCATTGTCATCTTTGAGCGCTACCGCCTGATCCTCATCAACAAGAATCTCTACCCGACACATACGAAATCAGGTGAAGCGGCACCGTTCCCTTTTGCGCGGACCATATTCATCGCCGGGACTTTCATCGTCGCACTCGTACTTTTCAACACAGACAAACTCTATTTCGAATACAATTTTGGTAAATTGGAACCCGAGTTTCCAAAATATGAGGAATACCGCGAGTTAAGAGGTGACATCGACCAGGTAACCGGACGCCGTAACCCGGCCTACATCCTCGCCGACACGGATGAAGAAGTCCGGCTCATCCTGCAAACTATTCGGGAAAAGAAAAAAACCAACCCTGAGACCACCATTCTTGCCGTTGAAGCCCTTCAGGAACGTTTTCCTGTCAACCAGACCGAAGAAGAGATCAAGCTTGCCAAAATTGCCGAAATCAGGGAGTTGCTGAACGATCCTTTCATGCAGGATGTGGAAGGCGAATATATCGACATATTGCAGCGGGCATCCGGGGTCAGAGAACCCCTCCGCGTGGAAGAGGTGCCGGACTTCCTTAAAAACAGGTTTGTCACCAGGGACGGTGAAATAGGCCGCTTCGTCATGGTCTATCCAGCAGTCGGTCTCTCTGATGGGAGAAACTCAATCGCCTTTAAAAACGAGATCGGGGTCATCGAGACCAGCGACGGCCGTACCTACCACGCTGCCAGTACCTCCATTGTAGCTGCCGAAATGCTGGAACTGATGAGAGACGAAACTCCCTACATGGTAGTCGCGACCTTCATCATGATTTTCATACTGGTCTATATCGGATTCCGTTCTTTCCGCTGGACCATAATAGCCATGCTTCCCCTGCTTATTGGCCTGAGCTGGACATTCGGCGCCATGATCATCCTCGGACTCTCGTTCAACATGTACAATCTTGTCGTGCTGCCGGCGATATTGGGTATCGGCAATGACAACGGAGTCCACTTGGCAAGCCGCTACAGGGAAGAGGGAAGAAAAAGCATGTCCGCCGTGCTGAAGAGTACCGGTCAGCACATTACCATAGGGTCCTTTACGACCATGCTCGGCTTTTCGGGACTTCTGCTGACCAATCATCCGGGTCTTACCTCGATCGGTGTTCTGGCTGTTGTAGGAATCGGACTGACCCTGTTTTCCGCCCTGACCTACCTTCCGTCCCTGGTGCAACTTCTTGAAAATAAGGGATGGATCAGGTTCTGATACAAATTCATGCCGACAGCCCTAACAACAGACCGAAAACATCAGCCTGAAAAACCGTCATGATCACCGATACCCCGGCCATTGTCTTCAAAACGGTTTTCTTCAGTGAAAGCAGTCTTATTGTAACTCTTCTTACCGAAAAGCACGGAAAAATCCCCGTCATGGCCCGCGGTGCCAGACGGAACAAAAACAGGTTTGGCGGTCTGCTCCAGCCCGGGGCCATCCTGGAGGTATCCTATTACCACAAATCAACCCGCGAAGTCCAGAACCTGCGAGATGTTTCCCAGAAACTGCCTACCTGGCGCATCCAACAGGACATGGAAAAGATGGCCATCGGCCTGGCCGCACTGGAACTGTCCGAACAACTCTGCCACGAATATGAACCCATGCCGGACATGTACCTGTTCCTGGCCGATTTTCTTGCCTGGCTGCATGAAAGCAAATCCAGTCCGCGGTTTCTGTTTCCCTATATCCAGTATCGAATGGCACAGATCAGCGGTATTGGAATATCCCTGCAACTGTCGCAATCCGCGATCCTGAGACAATCCACAGTTTTTCCTGATTCCAGGGATTTACCCGACTCCACGGAGACATCGGAATATATTCAAGGAGACGCGCATAGCCAACCTTCGGACAGCGCAGCCCGGGTGGATATCCCCGATGGTACGGAAAGACATACCGTAAATGAACC
>SKYW01000017.1 GCA_007127695.1 Balneolales bacterium
AGCACAAATTGGCAGCAAACTATTTGAAAGGAAGGCTCGTCCGGGTAATCTTATTTGTATCCCGCACCATCGACCTGTTCAACCGGTAGGCGGACTCGGGAACTTACAATCCACTATTCATCAAACAAGGAAAGGATCATGAAATCCAGTTACAGATTTTTCTACGTTTATTTGCTCTTGGGAGCACTACTTCTGGCAACGCCGGAACACGCATTTACTTACATAACGGCCGCCGATAACGCGCCGACGACATCGCTTGAGGTTACATGCGAGGCCTCTCTCCTGCTGCCGGGTGTACCTTGCATGCTGACCCTTCAGGCATCAGATCTGCCGGAAATACAGTATGCCGGACTGGAACTGCGATACGACACCGCACGGCTCACATTCCTGCAGGAACGGCCCGGATCGGTGTTCGACGGCAATGCGGTCACGATAGCCCGGCATCTGCCAAACGGACGCCTCGGCGTTTCGGTCAGCAGCACCGACGGGGAGCGCCCGGCCGACGGGGACATTCTTTATATGGATTTTGCCATCCGCGACGGAGCGCCCGACGGACAGGCCTCGTTTTCCGTGGAGTATCTCGAATTCACCGATAGCGACGGATCCCCCCTGCCCGCACCGCTTCCCGAAGCCACCAGCATCGACATTCCACCCTATCTGTCCGATGCCGGGATCACCAGTCCCGGCCCGGTCACCATCGCGCGCGGATCGGAGCTTCAGTTCAGCTTCCGCCTGGCTGCTTCGGGCGTCACAGTCGATGATCTGTCCGACCCGGAACGCTTCACCGCCGAAATGATCATCATCGATGCCGGCTCGTGGGACGGTTCCGCACCCCTTCCGAATCCGGCGGCGTTCGACCAGATCGTCCCGCTGAGCTACACCGGTACGTCCGGCGGACAATTCCGGTTCGAGGCGCCGTTCCCTCCGGAGCAGCCGGTCGGTTCGTGGATGGTCACGGGCCGCTTCCGGCTCGAAGATCATCCGGAGCTTGTCGCCGCGTATGGCAGCGACGGGGGCGGTCAGTTGGACGCTGAAACGTTCACCGCCGTGGAGGTGACGGTTACAACCCCGCGTGTCACTGTGGCCGAATGGACCTTTGACGGCGAGCAATGGACCGCCGACATCGGCCTGTTCACCAACCTGCAGCCCGACACACCGGCCGAAGTTTCCCTGTTCGGTGCACGTTTCAGCGGCTGGACCACCGGCAGTCCCGGTCGGGCACCCAACTCAAACAGCTGGCAGCTGGAGTACAACGGTGATAACGGTGACAATGGGGATAGCGGCGACGGAGACAATGGCTCCGATGGTGGCGGGGATGGCGACGATGGCAGCGGTGACAATAGTGGAGACGGAAGTGTGGATGGCAGCGTGGATGGCAGCACTCCAGACGGCAGCACTCCAGACGGCAGCGACGGGGACAATAGCAGCGCAAACAGCGATGATGGGGACGCCAATGGCAGTGTCTCCAACGGTTCCTCCGTAGTGCACGACAAATACTGGCAGGCGCGTCTGTCCACAGGCGGCTACGATGAGCTGACCCTGCAGTTCCGCATGAACGGATCCGGCACCGGTCCGCGGGACTTTCGCCTATACTACAGCCTGGATGGCGGGACCGCAGATGGATCGGCCGGCTGGCAGCCCGTACCGGATGGCGACTTCCAGTCCGGCACCTCATGGACACTGTTTACTATCAACCTGCCTGCAGATGCCGGGGACGCCCCCGAACTGTTCCTGCGATGGGTGCGCATCGGCAACACCTCTATCGGCGGAAACGATATCGGTCCGACCGGCACCAACCGCCTGGATGAGGTCCGGATCTCCGGTGTTCCGCTTGACACGGAAGAAATGTTCGTCTGGCCGGGCAGCACCACTGACGAGGGAACCGTGACAGAGGCCGACGTGCTGAACCTGGCCCTTTACTGGATGTCGACCGGTCCCGAGCGTGTTCCCCGCAGCATTGCCTGGTCCCCGCAACCGGTGGTCCGCTGGGTGCCCGAAACTGCCGCTCACGCCGACACGGATGGCGACGGTCGCGTCGGATACCGCGACCTGCTGGCCATCGGGCGCAATTTCGGGCAGACCGTGGAACCCGGTACGCAAGAAATCGCTGCCAAAACGGCCGCCTCAGGAACACTTGCTGCCAAAACGGCCGCCTCAGGAACACTTGCTGCCAAAACGGCCGGCGGGGGCTTGTATGGCAACGCATCCGCACATCTGGCAAGCGACACCCCTGCACAGCACGTCCCTCCCCTATTGTTTAAAACCCTTCCCTTGCTTTCGGCGCAAGAGACTGTGCGTGTGGTACTGCAGGCCGGCCAACCGGTCCCGCTGCTTGGCATCAGCGCCCGGTTCTCGCTGGACCAGCTGCCGGCAGATGCCTGGGAGCTCGTGGAGTTTGTCCCCGGCGATTGGGCTGACGGATGGCTGGCCGGCGACCGTCTGATCCGTTTCCATCACGGCCGCACCCCGGAAACCGTCCGGAAGGCCATCCACCAGGATGGATACGAACAAGGGAAACACGAAGAAACGGCAAGTGTAACTCACGGTTCACAGAGCAGCAATCTCAACAGCACACATCACAGCACCTGGTCTGCGGCGTGGGCGCATGCAGGTGTATCGGAACCGGTTCCGGCCACGGAACTTGTCACGCTGACCATCCGGGCGCGCACCGACTGGGACGCTGCGCCCGTACTGCATCTGATGCGCGCTTCGGTGTCCGTTCCGGAAGGTCTGGACTTGCAGCCCGACACCGAAAGCTGGGAGCTGATCCGCCAGGACCGTCCCGTAGACGCCGATCCCGGCCTCGATCCGTCCCGGGACATCCCGCTAACAACCCGCCTGCACGCCAACTATCCCAATCCGTTCAATCCGTCCACCATCCTGTCGTTCGATCTGCACGAGTCGGGCCAGGTCAGGTTGAGCGTCTACGACGCTTTGGGACGTCGCATCGCCATCCTGACCGACGCGCGAATGGATGCCGGACGCCACGAACTCACATGGGATGCCGCACGCCTGGCCAGCGGAATGTACCTGGTCCGGCTGGAAACCCAGCACACCACGCAGACCCGCCAGATTATGCTGCTGAAGTGAGCTGCGCATATCAAAGACTCCCCGACTCAGATGCGACTCGGGGAGTCTTCAAGTTTTCACTTCTTGCTTTTGCAGTTCGCCGACATGCTGGTGGACCAGAACCGCGAGACGGGCAGCTACCAGGTCGCATTTGACGCCTCGGCACTGTCCAGCGGAATCTACCTGTACCGTATGGAGGCGGCCGGACAGATCCTGACGCGCAGGATGACGCTCGTCAAGTAGGGTTTTTCTGATCCCTGCGAAATGGGACTAGCCCTGCATGAACTTGTTGCGGAATTCGGGGTCGATATTTTCCAGCGGCACGATCAGGCTGATGATGCACGCATCCGAAAAATGATGGTCGATCACGGCGCCGTCGAACCAGATGCCTTTGGTTAGGCTCATGTAGGATTTCAGGATAATGGGCACGGTTTCTCCGTAGTCCGCCATGAGGGCAGTGAGGTGCTTGATGCGCTTTTCGGGCGTATCCGGGTCGCCGGGCGCCACCGCATCCGGGACATCCGGCGCCACCGCATCCGTAACATCCGGCGCCATTGCATCCGGGACATCCGGCGCCACCGCATCCGGGACATCCGGCGCCATTGCATCCGGGACGTCCGGCGGCACTACCGTGTCCGGGGCTCCGGGCTTTTTTTTGTCCGTCGGTTTGGACCGGACCGCTCCCGGATGATAGGCAATCTCATTTTTGGACCTGAGCATGGGTTCCGGCGGCGCATAATGCTTCTGCAGATAGCTGATGATACAGCGGACGGCATCCCGGTTCATGTGCGTATGCAGCGATACGGTGCCAAAAAAGTAGCGGGTCTCCGGGTGGGTTTGCAGCAATGCGCCAAGCCCTTTCCAGATGGCAAAGAACCCGAAGCGATTTTTCCTGGCGGTGGGATTGGCCACCGAGCGGCCGAGTTCAATCGCACGGGGCAGCAGTTGCTCGCGGAAGGTATCGGAGAAATCAAACAAATTGGCGGTGCGCAGCTTTTGGACGGGACCGCTTTTCCCGTAACCGCGGCTTCCCGGCTGATACCGGTAGATGGCCACCATCTCCTTTTCATCGGGATCCCAGGCGACGAGCTGGTAGTAGGCATTCTCACCGGTGTCGTACTCATCCAGGTCACACTCCGCACCGGTCCCGGCCCCGATGGCCATAAATCCTTTTTCGCGCAGGCGGCCGACCTCGGCAAGCCCGGCCGGACAATCATTTCCGGAAAAATGGTACATCAGCAAACCGCGAAATTCGGCAATCGGGGTAAGCCTGCCAAGTTCTTTGGCAATAGCGTCCGGCGTGGATGCTGAACCTGCCGGATGGTCTGCACCTGCGGTCATTGCCATACCCCCGTCCTTGCTTCACTATTCCTGCAACCCTTTGCTTCAGTATGTATGGTAACCATACTGATTCCCGTAAACACCAGCTGAACATACATATTACATAACGAAATTTTTGACCCCTAAAAATGTACCTCTGAATATTTCTGACAAGATGGCACTTTTCGCAATAAATACAAACGGGTTACTGGTCTGCATAAAAATATTTTCCATAAAACAGCCGCAGGCGATCCTGTACCAGAGCAGCGCCAACCACAAAATACACCTCGTGCCACCTCGTGTGTGCTCATGGCAATCTGCGTTGCCGCTCACTTGAGCTCACTTGCCACTCACTTGCGCTCACTTGCCACTCACTTGAGCTCACTTGCCACTCACTTGCGCTCACTTGCCACTCACTTGCCACTCACTTGCGCTCACTTGCCACTCACTTGAGCTCACTTGCGCTCACTTGCGCTCACTTGAGCTCACTTGCCACTCACTTGCGCTTACTTGAGCTCAGTTGCCGCTCACTTCCCGCTCACTTGTCCCTGAACAGTTTTCTTCTGCTGGATTCCAGCTCGATCAGTGATTGCGTTTTGCGAGACGCCAGATCCCGAAGACGACCGCTGCTGCAGCAGCCAGACCGGCACCCCAGAGCGGGGACTGGTCCGGAGCACCCGGAAGTTCGGGCGGAGGCAACTGGGCCCACGCACCGGCCAGATCCATGGACGGGACAGCCATGGCAATGATCGCGATGACAAAAAGCGTTGCAATGAAAAATTTTCTATTCATAATCGGGTGATTATCTGTATGATCATGTATAACAAAAATAGCAAAAGATCCACCAGAAACAAAGCACCGGTCAGTCGCCTTTCCGGGACGAATGTCCGGCATTCCGGCAGATTGAAAAATCATTTGATCAGGGTCATGCGACGTGTCATGGATTTGCTGCCGGCCTCCAGTCGGTACAGGTACATACCGCTCGTGAAATCCGTTCCATCCCAGGTGATGTCATAGCTGCCCGGACCCTGCTGCTCGTTCACCAGGACGGTAATCTCCCGTCCCAGCATGTCGTAGATGGTCAGCAAGATGTGCGCCTGTTCAGGCACGGTATAGCGTATGACCGTCGACGGGTTGAACGGGTTCGGATAGTTCTGCGCCAGTTCAAGCTCGATTGGCACATCGCCGGGAATTTCAGCGGATACGGGTTCGCTGTCCACGATGAGACGGAAACGAGCGCCAATATCCCCCTTATCCTCATCCGACAGTACCATCGGAGTGATATGATGCTTTCCGGCATCAGCGCCAACGGATTTTTTCGGCTGGAAACCGGCGGATTCATAGCTGAAGACATACTCGGCCGCCTCACGCAGATTCACGCTCTTTCCTGTATGTAGATCCGTCAGCACAAGCTGCCACTCGGATGGCAGATCGGACAGGCCGTCCCATGTGATGTTAAACTCACCACCCATATTGTACGCGTTGAAAGCCATGGGAACTTCGAAACGTCCTTCGAACCCGGCTGGACGCGATTCCTGCACTTTGAGCACATCCACGCCATTCCTGTCGCCGACAAAGCTCAGTGTGGCAAAACTGCCGGCAAGCGGAGTCAGCTGAGTGGCATCCAGAAGGTCCCATCCCTCTTCGGCCTGATCGGCGAACACGAGGCTGGCCCCGTCACGGATACGGAGTCGGGCTTCGGTGTTTTCACCTTCCAGTGTAAAGTGCAGTCGATTCCGGGCCAGGTTGGGCTCCTTAAACAACGTGGCGCCATCGGTCTGAGCACCGACGGGAAACTCTATGGAGGTTGCGTCGACATTCTCTACCATGAAGCCTTGCCATGCCGCCACTTTGTTATCGTTGTTGCCGCCGCCGATCAGGATCCACTCGCCCTGATGACCGACTCCCTCCTGCCATCCGGCTTCGTCGTTCTTCCATACCTGGACTATGGAGCTGTTGAGGTTGTCGCCATCCACCCAGGAATCGATATTCGTAATGTCCAGATCTTCTGCAAACGGGTTGCCAAGCAAGTTGAAAGCCACGTCCACATTGCCGCCTTCGCCATCATCCAGCTGCCCGGTACTCGTGTGCAAGCTTGTGGTAACGTCACTTTCGGGGCTGGCCCCGGCAGCAGACAGTCTGAACGGAAGCGGGGTACTGACGCCGGCATCGTTATTGTAGAAGTACCAGATCAGGCCCTTGCCGATTTCCAGTACATCAGATATGTTGGACGGGGCATTCCACCCGGATTCATATGATGTGTAGATATTCGGCGCGTCGGTTTCGATGTCCATGGGAGCGTCATTACCGTAAAAGTTTCCGATGCCGGGGATACCCTGCACCTGGTTCTGTGCGGCCAGATCGGCTACCGTCATGTCTTCAACCGGGATGGATAGCATCCTCCATCCGGCTCTGCCGGCGATTTCGACAGATGCACCCTCTTCAATGGTGCCATAGACAGTGAAATCATTTACGCGCCAAGCACCACTGCCCATTGTAGAGCGGCTGCCGTTATCCCATCCGGCAAATCGAAACTCAACAGTACTATACGTATTGTCAATCGAAATATCCTGCGTATTGCTTTCAGAATCCGGTACATCTTCTGTTTCAATTTCCCTTCCATTGGCAAATATGGTGAATGCCGATGGACCTGATTCGGTTGCACTTTCTTCAAATTCAATAGAATCGATAGCCAAGAAATAACCTTCATCCGCAGTTATCGTAAAACTGAAATATTTGGCATCAACCGGGTTGTCCTCACCCCAACCGTCAATACCTTCCGCATAAGGCAACTGAGTTTCCCAGTGTCCACCCCTGGCACGACCAAACGTAATATTGCCGGCGGAAATTGAAAGATCCGAAGCCGAAACATTCTCAACCGTAAGCGCCTCAAGCTGACCATCTTCTAAAATGGGATATCTCACGAGCATGTCACCGGACAGACCCAGCTCCTGGACTTCCTCGCTCAGGGATACTGTATCAGGTTCGGCACCGCCGCCGCTGATTGCTATGTTGCCGTTGCCGGAATAAGTATCGGGCGACAAGTCATCTTTCGATCGAACATTGAGTTGCGTGTCGGATCCATCAAATCCATCAATCTTGGGACCATCACCTTCCTGATGGATCAAATCTGAAATGCTGGAAGGAACGGCTGACAAAAGGGGATCCCCCGGCATGAAGTCGGTTAGCAGGATGTCGTCGACATTTAACCTTCGATCAGATGCATTTTCATCAAGAGCTGCTCGCTTAATCCTGATTCTGACATCTCCTTCAACATTTACCTCTTCCGAGAATATCTGGACATCATCCGTGCCAGGAGCAGTGAAATCATCACCGATCTGAATCCAATGTACGCCGGCATCTACACTGTACTCAACTTTCCAATCAACTTGTGCATCTGTACCGTATCTGCGGTAATGAAAAGACAGGGTTCCAAGGCCATCAGGCTTGTCTTCCAACATGGTCATGGATGATTCTTCATACCCCCTCAATCGGGCTGATCTGTCACCATTCTTCCAATCGGCAGCCTGGTTGCCGATTAATGCTTCGTTGCCGATTAATGCTTCGTTGCCGATTAATGCTTCGTTACCGATTAATGC
>SKYW01000246.1 GCA_007127695.1 Balneolales bacterium
GAAGGCGCCGGTTCTGCAGGTCAAGGTCCGTGGCGTTGATGCCCACCAGTTTGTACATGAAGAAATCGCCCTTGGCGGGACCCAGCAGCACCTGCTCCATGATGAAGCTGGAGAAGATGAAAGCCACGATCACTCCGAGGCCGATGCCAAGCAGACCTTTCAGGATCCGCCAGCGGAGCTCTTCGAGATGATCCAGGAAGGACATCTCATTCGGCAATCCGGGAGAAGCAGCCTGCGGCGGCGTTTCTCCCATCACGCTTCGTTCTGTTACTTCGGTTGTTGCCATGTGGCAGGATCAGTTATGCCGTTATGCTGTGACAAAATCGTATAGCGGGAAGCGCTCGCACATGTCATGCACTTCTCCGCGAACCTTTTGGATGACATCCTCGCTGGTATGATTGGTGATGACCATATCCATCAATTCGGCGATTCGGGTGAACTCGTCAGGACCCATGCCGCGTGTGGTCAGGGCGGGGGTGCCGATCCGGATGCCCGATGTGACGAAAGGACTCTGGGTGTCAAACGGGACCATGTTCTTGTTGACGGTAAGCTCGGCGCGACTCAGAGCGTCCTCGGCCTCTTTTCCGGTGATACCCTTATTGCGCAAGTCGACCAGCATGAGGTGGTTGTCGGTGCCGCCGCTGACCAGGTCGTATCCCAGTTCCAGGAATTTGGCCGCCATTGTCTTGCTGTTTTTGAGGACCTCTTCCTGGTAGGTGGTGAAATCTTTCTGGAGGGCTTCGCCGAAGGCCACCGCCTTGGCAGCGATGACGTGCATGAGAGGCCCGCCCTGGGTGCCCGGGAAGACGGCCGAATCAAGCAGTTCGCTCCAGTTCTTTACACGTCCCGATTTGGGAGCCACCTTGCCGAGGGTGTTTTCCGAATCCCGGCCGATCAGCAGCATGCCGCCGCGCGGCCCCCGCAGCGTTTTGTGCGTGGTGGTGGAAACGACGTGGGCAAAAGGCAAGGGGTTGTTGAGGTGTTTCGTGGCGATGGGTCCGGCAGTGTGCGCCATATCCATCCAGAGGAATGCACCCACTTCATCGGCGATGTTCCGGAACGTCTCGTAGTCAAAGTCGCGCGGATAGGCCGATGCGCCGATGGAGATCATTTTAGGCTTGATCTTTTTCGCCTTGTCGCGGATCTCATCCATATCCAGCCGGCCGGTCTTTTTGTTGACCCCGTAAAACTGAGCGTTGTAGGTGATACCGGAGAAGTTGACGGGGGATCCGTGTGTCAGGTGACCGCCGTGCGACAGATCCAGCCCCAGCAGCGTCTCGCCGGGTTTGAGGAACGTCAGGTAGACGGCCGCGTTGGCGGTGGCGCCGGAGTGCGGCTGAACGTTCACCCAATCGGCGTCGTAGAGCATTTTGGCGCGGTCGCGTGCCAGGTTTTCGACGATATCAACGTAGTGGCAGCCGCCGTAGTAGCGCTTGCCTGGCAGACCCTCGGCGTACTTGTTGGTCAGGGAAGATCCCATGGCCTCCATAACCGCCTTGCTGACAAAATTTTCCGAGGCGATCAGCTCCATGCCGTTGTTCTGGCGCTCGGTCTCCTTTTCAATAAGGCTGTATACTTCGGGATCGTGATCTTTCAATCGTTTCATCGGGTTCTCGTTTTTGAAGTTGACTGCTGGTGGTTATGGGGCAGTGCTGGTGTTTCGGCGTCATGGAATGCAGGAGCACCTGAATGTACCAGATATCGGGTTGCCGGTTTGTGATGTGCCGGCTATTGTTTCTGTTCGATCTTGTCTACGCGGCGCTGATGGCGGCCTCCTTCGAAGCTGGCCTCAAGCCATGATGTGACAATACTGCGCAACTCGTCCTCGTCCAGAAACCTGCCGGGAAGACAGAGGACGTTGGCATTGTTGTGCTGCCGGGAAAGCTTCGCGACCTCTTCATTCCATGCTAGTGAGGCCCGGACTTTGGGATACTTGTTGGCGGTCATGCACATGCCCTGGCCGCTGCCGCAGATGAGGATCCCCAGTTCGTGATCGCCATTGTTCACGGCCTGGGCGACCAGCGTCGCAAAATCAGGATAGTCCACGGATTCATCCGATTTTGTGCCATAATCAATGGTTGTGAAATCGCGTTCTTTCAGGATCTTCTTGACCAGTTCCTTGGCTTCAAAACCGGCATGATCAGAAGCGATCGGGATAATGTTATTCACAAGTAAGTGGTTTTTCATGACTGTTGGCAATCCTTTTTTTTCAAGCTTTAAATATCCGCAAAAATGAGCTGATATTAAAGAGGCAACAAGATCAATCCGGACTGGTAAGTGCGTACACCAGGAGGTTCACTCCCATGTACAGGGATTTTTCGACAAGATGCTCCGGATTGTCGTGCACATCGAAAGCCCATCCATCCGCCAGGTTGGTTTCATAGGTGTAGTAGAGGACCAGCCGTCCGTTCCGGAAGATACCGAATC
Source organism: Balneolales bacterium (assembly GCA_007127695.1). GTDB lineage: Bacteria > Bacteroidota > Rhodothermia > Balneolales > Natronogracilivirgulaceae > SKNL01. The sequence continues at coordinate 2,428 of SKYW01000246.1, forward strand.
CCCGGGGCGGTTTCCCGTCGTGTTCGTGTATTTTAGGGAGTCCGTCCGGGAAGTCGAACACCATGGAATAAAGGGGATGGGAGGCCGGCAGTTCGATCAGTTCCTCATCAGGAAAGATCATTTCGATGACCGGGCGCACGTAGGGATCGAACCCGTAATCGTCGTCGATGTAGAGAAAACCGCCATTGTCCAGGTAATCACGCATATTTGCCGCTTCGGTGGCATTGACGTCGATGTTGCCGTGTCCGGTCATGAATACAAAGGGATACTGATGCAGGTCGCGGCTTCCGATGGCCACGTCATCATAGGAACGCTGGATGGAGAGCGGGATCTGTCCGGAGGCAAAGTCGATCAGGTTTGTGAGCGACGAGGGGTCGTTGTACCAGTCGCCGCCGCCACGGTATTTGATCCGCGCGATCCGGATCTTGTCCTCCTCGGGGATGTTGTTGCGCGGGGTATCTTCAGCGATTGCGGGTGCTGATGCGCCGGAAGCACCGGTGCCGGAACCGGCGAATACCGGTTGGACAAACAGCAGGCATGCCAGTATGGCGGGTATAAGGTAATGAACAGGCATCACGGTAATGGCAGTTCGGTAATGATATTCAGGAAGTTCAATGCGAAATTCATCACTGTATAACGCACGAACCGGTTCGAACGTTGTTTCGCGATTTATTTTCAAATAAGCACAGGTTGCCCTATTTTGTAAGGGCTTACATTTTCCAGAAATGGAACCCATACAATACAGAAATTAACGAGAAAAACCATGTCCAGAAGAGTTTTTGCCGCTTTTTTTGTCACATTGCTCCTGCTTCCGCTGACTGTGGCCCATGCCGTACAGCCCGAGCGGGTTGAGCCGCCGTTCTGGTGGACCGGCATGCAGAACCAGGAGGTGCAGCTCATGGTCTACGGGGAGGATATTGCCCTGTCCCGTCCTTCGGTGGATTACGACCACGTAACGCTTGAGCGCATCATCGCCGTGGAAAACCCGAATTACCTGTTCCTGAACCTGCGGATAGGCGAGGATGCCGAACCCGGCAAAGTGGGTATCTCGTTCCGGCGCGAAGGCCGCACCTTCACCTACGAATACGAGCTGCTGGAGCGACGCGACAACACCAACCGGCACCGCGGTTTCGATCCCTCCGACGTGATCTACCTGATCATGCCCGACCGGTTCGCCAACGGGGATCCATCCATCAGCGAGATCGAGGGGATGTTCGAGGGGGTGGATCGCGACGAGCCGTTTGCACGCCACGGCGGCGACATCCAGGGCATCATCGACAACCTGGAGTACATCCACGACCTGGGCATGACCGCGCTCTGGCTCAATCCCATCCTTGAAAACGACATGCCCTACGACTACAGCCAGCAGATCGGCTTCTATCACGGCTACGCCGCCACCGACAAGTACCGGGTGGACCGCCGGTTCGGCACCAACGAGAAGTTCGTGGAGATGGTCGACCGCGCCCACGACATGGGCCTCAAGGTGATCATGGACATGATCCACAACCACATCGGCACGCACCACTGGTGGATGAAAGACCTGCCTGCCGGCGACTGGGTGCACGATCAGGACAAATACGGCAACACCTCGTTCCGCACCAACACCATCATGGATCCCTACGCATCCCGCAAGGATTACGAGACCACGGTGAAAGGCTGGTTTGTGGATGAGATGCCCGACCTGGACCAGCGCAACGAGCTGCTGGCCACCTACCTGATCCAGAATACCATCTGGTGGATCGAGTATGCGGGGATCGACGGCATCCGCATGGATACACATCCGTACCCCTACCAGGATTACATGGCCGAGTGGACGCGTGTGGTGCTGGAAGAGTACCCGGATTTCAACATTGTCGGCGAGGCGTGGATGCCCAATGTGGCGACGACGGCCTGGTGGCAGTACGATTTTCCGACGCAGAGCGGCTACAACTCCTACCTGCCCAGCGTGACCGACTTTCCGCTGTACAATGCCATTGTCTCGGGGCTCAACGAGGGGCCAAGCTGGGACACCGGCATGTTCCGGATCTACCTGACGCTGGGACAGGACTTTCTATACACCGATCCGTTCCTGAACGTGATTTTTGTGGATAATCACGATCTGGACCGGTTCTTTTCAAGCATCGGCGAGGACTATGACAAGTTCCGTCTGGGCATGGCGCTGATCTACACCACGCGCGGCATACCGCAGATCTATTACGGAACGGAGATCCTGAAGACGGGCGCCGGTCCGGATGGACTCAAGCGCAAGGATTTCCCCGGCGGATGGCCTGATGATCCGATCAACGCCTTTACCGAAGAAGGACGTCGCGAGCTGGGCGAGAAGCGGGCGCGTCCGATTGCCGGGGCGTTCGATTTTGTGCGGAACCTGACCTGGTGGCGCCAGGACAAACCTGTTATTCACTACGGCAACCTGACCCATTTTGTGCCCGAAGAAAACACTTATGTCTATTTCCGGCACGATGACGACGAGACCGTGATGGTGGTCCTGAACGGCTCGCAGGATGCGCACGTCCTGCAGCTGGAGCGTTTTGAGGAGCTTCTGGGCGGCTACCGTTACGGCCGGGATGTCATTACCGGTACGCGGCACACTTTGGGTGAAACGCTTGAGGTTCCGGGAATGACCCCGATGATCCTTGAGCTGTCGGTGAGCCGTTAACGGAGCGCTGTTCGGGCATTTGCCGAAAGGTGCCGGGATGGTCGCAGTGTCACCCGGCCGTGCCGGTCAGGGAGATGGCGGTCTCAGCACGTTCACTTCGATGTCGAGGACCGACATGCTTCCGAACAGGCCAATGGCCCCGTCGATGTTATAGATGATATTCTGGATCTCCCCGGGCGAGAGCGTGCCGGGTCCGCCGCCGGTCTGTACTGCCTGTGACCGGAAGAAATCGTAGCTGTTGTCATCCAGCGAGAAGGTGGAGATGATGTTTTTTCCGTAGAACGCGATGCCGATCCAGGGCATGCGCAGGGTCAGCGTGCCATCCGGGTTCAAATCGAAATTCTCTTCATTGACGATGGTGGTGCGGATGCGGGCCAGTTCTTCGATATCGTCGGCAGCATCGCGCCAGAACGGGGTGAGGTTCTCTTCCAGCGGCTCCAGTGATTCGGTGGCATAGATGAAGTAGTTCTGGCGGTCGTTGGTACGGTTGCGCGTGATCCGGAATTCCAGCTGTTCCGGACTTTGGTAAAAGGTTTCATCGCGGATCACTTCCCGGACAGAAAACGTATCGGGCACGCTTGTTTCTGCGGTTATGCGATGATCGTTCCGATCCGGGAAAGAGATATCCAGACGGTATGTAAAACGTGGAAGCACAAGCTCCTCGCGGATCGGCTGCAGCGGCCGGTATACTCCGTGCGCATCCTCAACATACTCGTAGACCCTGTCGCGGACGCCATTCTCATCATACCTGTGGACGAACACTTCGGCACCCGGCACGGCCCGTTCGTCGAACTGGTATGTTTCATTAAACGGGGCGGTTGTGGACAGGCGGATTTGGGGCATGGGGTGCTTCGCAACCAGATAGCTTTCAACGACGTACTGCTCGGCGTAATCATCCTGGCCGTACAGGTCGCATCCGGCAAGCAGCGCGGGCGCCAACATCACGGGAAAGAGCCTTGTTATGGCAGATGTGAACCGCTTCATGGGCGAAGCAGGCGGCGGGTTAGATGCGATCATATCAGGATTTTGGATTATAGAAGCCATTTGGGTTATCAGGAAGCAGGGCCGGGGTTAAAAGGATACGGTATAGCTCACGGCCGGGATGATGGGCAGCATACGCGCCTGCTGCCGTTTTACCGGGTTCTCATCGAAATCATAGAGGTAGAACCAGACATTGCGGCGTGAGTACAGGTTAATGATCTGGAACTGCCATTCGGCGTCGGTCAGGCGGAAAAACGTGCTTTTCCTGGTGAAACCGATATCGAGCCGGTGATAGGCCGGGAGGCGGGACGCGTTGACACGTCCGACAGTGATGACATCAATTGCGGCGCCATCGAAGGGATTGGTGACCATTTCCGTCCGCCCGAGCGGTTTGGTGTACGCCTGGCCGGTGGCGTAGTTGAAGACCCCCGAGAAAGTCCAGCGCCGGCTCAGGCGGTAGTTTGCCACCACGTTGACATCGTGGATGCGGTCATATTTGGGCGGATAGAAACGGGTTTCATTGAATCCGTCGAATTTGCGGCGCGTGATCCCCCAGGTGTAGCCGATGAAGCCGTAGAGCCGGCCGCGTGTCCGTTCCAGGAATGCCTCAAATCCGGAGGCATATCCTTCACCGAAACGGAACAGATCGGGGTAGGCGAGACCGGCCGCATCCCCCAGAAAGGGATCGAACTCGAACAGGTCGCGCATGGTGCGGTAGTAGAGTTCGAACTCGAAATTGTATCCGGGCAGGCTGGTGTTCTTCACGCCAAGCACAAACTGGTCGCCGTAGGCGGGGGGCACGCCTTCGTCGGTGAACAGCCAGATGTCGAAGGCGGATATGGCTTCGTTGGTGAGCAGGGTGAGGAACTGGTGGAAACGTCCCGCGGCGGCCTGCAGGCGGGTCGATTCGGTGAGCCGGTAGTCGATGCTGAGCCGTGGATCCAGCCGAAGGTACTCTCCGTTGGCGTAGTAGTTGAGGCGGAGGCCGGCATTGATCTTCCAGCGGGTGCCGGGACGCCAGATGTTCTGCACGTACGTGGCCGCGTAGTCGGAGACGATCTCCTCGCTCATGGTCTGGTTGCCGTCAAAATAGTCCTGAAGCCGGAAGATTTTGCGTCCGCCCCAGAAGCCGGCAAGCAGTTCGTGACTTTGCGAGGGGAGCCATTCCACGTCGGCTTTGAGCGAGAGGTCGTAGATGCGGTTGCGGCGTTCGAACTCGGTGCCGCCGAACTCGAAGACCGGATCGTTGAAATACTCCGAGCCGGTGAGCGTGACGTTGGTAAAGGTACGGCGGGAGAGCAGGTGGGTCCAGTCGATGCTCAGGGTGCGGTTGCCGTAGAACAGGTTGAACTGGCTGTCGTCGCCGAAGGGGAAGCGCACATCGTCGGTGCCGGTGTAGGCGGCGATGCTCAGGCGGTTGTTCTCCCAGCTGTCGTAGTTGACGCGGGCATTGATGTCGTAGAAGTAGAACGCGTCGGGCACATTGTCCACCGTGCCGCGCAGGGCGGCGAGCAGGGGTTCGAGGGTGGAGCGCCGTACGGCCAGCATATAGGATCCACCCGGATAGGGACCCTCGATCATGGCGCGCGAGGAGAGCATGCCAAGGCTCAGCGTGCCGGCGGTGCGGTTGCGGTTGCCGTCCTTGTTGTACACATCCAGCACCGATCCGAGCCGGCCGCCGTAGGAGGCGGGATAGGCGCCCTTGTAGAGCTGCACGTCTTTGATGGCGTCGGGGTTGAAGGTGGAGAAGAAGCCGAAGAAGTGGGACGGGTTGTAGACGGTGGTACGGTCCAGGAGGATGAGCGTCTGGTCGGGTCCGCCGCCGCGGATATAGAGTCCGCTCGAGAAGTCGGATGCCGCCTTGACGCCGGGCAGCAGCTGGACGGCCCGGAACACGTCGGC
>SKYW01000211.1 GCA_007127695.1 Balneolales bacterium
ACTCAAAATGACGGGAAAAAGTCGCTTTCGTAGTAAGCCAGAAAAACAAATAGAATTCACCAACTGCCAAAAAGAACCGATTTGCTTTTTGAGTTTTTATTATGACATTTTCACTCAGCTTAATAGCTTGCTTCTTAACTCTGGGCAGGTTTGGTTTTTTTACAATATCAGTGTTGATGGCTTTCATGTGTTAAAATCTTTGTTTCAAGAGGTCACAATGCCAAGCCAAGTTTTAATCACACGCCTGTGTGTCAGTGCTCCTGCTCTGTCATGGCCATTTCATCTCTTCATTTTTCCGAATGCTGATTTTTTTTGGCAGACTTGCGGAATAGCCGTGTATTACAGTCACACTGGTTTTGAGCGTACCCTCTCATACCTATCAAGGTACGGATATAAATTGCGTACCTGTTATAGGTTTCCTGAGCATTGTTACATAAATCAATGATTTTTAAATAATTTTTCAGATAAAATGCCCATGCCGCAGAGTCGCATAGGCACTTGCAGCAATATTGAAATATTGGCATTACTGATATTGCCGAGTGGCAGGCGGAACGGATGTTTTTCCTAGTGGAAACTCTCAGAATGAAAATCTCACACCATTAGCAGTATGGCAAACGCAATGAGCGCAGCTCCCACCGTCTTGCTGAAAACCGTTTCGTCGATTTTGAAAAACACCCTGGTCCCGAAATAGAGGCCGATCAGGAGGCCAGGCATGCCGGCTGCGGCATACATCATGGTTTCACTGGTGACCAGTCCGGCGACCGAAAACGAGATGATCCGCGCGATGGCTCCGAAGACGAAGAAAACGATAAGCACATCCCGAAAGGCCACCATTCGGAACTGCCTGCCCAGATGCCAGATGATGGGAGGGCCGCTTATCCCGAAAAGTCCACCCAAAACACCGGAAGCGCCGGCAAAGCCAAGGTCCTTGCGGCTGCATTTTTCAGGAAGCTGCTCCTGAAGCCGGTCGAAGGACGCTTTGGTGCGGAACACGGCAAACCACAGCCCCAGGATGAACACCGCCATGCCCAGCAGCACCCGGAAGGTCTGTGCCGGGACGTACGAGAGCAGGAAAACGCCGGCGACGGTCCCCACCGCCATGGCCGCAACAAGACCCGTCATGAACGGGACGCTTTGCACGCTTCGCACCGTGCGCCACATAATAAGTCCCGCCATGAGGTCAAGGAAGGAACTGGCCACAATGATGGATTGCGGGGCAAAGAACAGGGCTCCGACGGGTATGAAGATGAGCGCCGGACCGAATCCGGTCAGCCCCTTGATGAAAAAGGCTGCTGCGGCAATCGCGGGAAGGATCAGGAAAAAGTAAGAATCCAATGGAAATCTGTGTTTTAACGAGTTGGTGCGAGTTAGTGCGTGCTCCGTCGTGTTCCCGTGTCCAGCTGCGGTGCCGTATTACGGTGCCGCGTTCAGGTGCTGTTTTCCGTGTACGCAATATAAGCCGTACCATATACCCGGACCAATAGCTTCCTGGTTGATCTGCGGCAATTGGATCGCCGGACGGATATGCAAATCCCCGGCGTTATCTCTTTCGCAAATAATACACGTAAAAGAACGCGCTGCTGTCCATCCACATGTGTTCAATCTCAAACAGACCGGCAACCAGGGATCGAAAATCCTCATCACTGTATTTGCAGGAGTTTTCGGTGTGAATGGTTTCTCCTTCGCGGAAATGAAACGGCATATCCCGGATCGTTACCGTTTGTTCGGTATCGCTTATCAGGTGCATTTCGATTCGCTTTTCTTCGGAATTGAACCAGGCCTTATGGGTAAAGCGATTGATATCAAAATTGGCTTCGAGCTCTTTGTTGAGGCGAATCAAAATGTTTTTATTGAATGCAGCGGTAATACCCTGCGAGTCATTATAGGCCGCTTCCAGAACAGAGACATCTTTTAGCGCATCAACCCCGATCAGGAGTCCGTCACCTACGGAAAGTATGCTGCACAGGCGCTCAAGAAATGCGCGGGCTTGTGCTTTCGGGAAATTTCCTATGGTGGACCCGGGAAAGTAAAGTACCGTTCGCCTGACGTCCGGTATGTCCGGAATGTCAAACGGTTGGGTGTAATCCCGGACAACCGGCATGACCTTCAGCGCGGGATATTCTTTTTCCAGCTCATTGACGGTCTGCTGCAAGAATTTTCCGGAGATATCCACCGGCACATAAGCCGTCAGATCATCCATGTTTTTAAGCAACAACCGGGTCTTCGAACTGCTGCCGCTGCCCAATTCCACAAGTAAACATCGTTTGCCCAGAGAACTGCAAATTTCACGGATATGGCGCTCCATGATCTTAATCTCGCTCCGGGTAAGATAATACTCGTCAAGCTCGCAAATGGCTTCAAACAACTCGGAGCCCCGTTTGTCATAAAAGTATTTGCTGGATAATGATTTCTGGTCCCTGGAGAGCCCTGCTGTTGCATCTTCCAGCATGGCGCTTCTCAGGTCTTCAAATTGATAAAGGAACATGTGACCTTATTTCATACGATTTGAATTGCACAAGACGGACAACATGAGAAATGACCTTCCGACAAAAGAAGTTCCGCTTCCACTTGCGGATGCCCCGGATTGCTACCAGTCATCGGTAATCGGGATTTGGGTGGTCAAAGCGGCAGCCGGCATCCCATTCACTGCGTTGGTTGCCGTGTGCGGGTATGCCGTTGGATTCCTGCAGCATGCGAGCCATGTGCATGAGATTCCAGGTCATAAAGGTGGTATTGCGCTGCGTAAAATCGTTTTCCGGTCCTCCGGAACCCTCATCGGCATAGGACTTGCCCGGACCGGCCTCTCCGATCCAACCGGCATCGGCTTGGGGAGGAATGACATAGCCGAGATGTTGAAGTGCATATAAAATGGTCATACCGCAGTGTTTTATGCCATCTTCATTTCCCGTCACCAGACACCCGGCCGCTTTTCCGTAATAGGCATATTGTCCATTGTCGTTCAATTTACCCGATTCTCCGTATAAACGCTCTATGACCAGCCGACAAACCGAGCTTTCCTCACCAAGCCAGATAGGGGTGCCAATCACCAATATATTGGCATCCATAACCTTCTCACAGAGTTGCGGCCAGTCATCCTTTTTAAAACCATGCTGGGTCATATCCGGATAAACACCCGGCGGAATGGTGAAGTCGACAGGCCGTAAAATCTCTGTCCGTATCCCGTTTGCCTCCATGATGGATTGGGAGACGTTCATCAGTGCTTCGGTATGAGACAGCTCCCCGCTGGGTTTAAGGGTGCAGTTGAGAAATATGGCTTTCAGCCCGGAGAAATCGAAATCGTGATTCTTGCATAACTCTTCCTGCTTGGGATTCATATCAAGTTCCGTGTTTATTCGGGTGACTGTCCGGCATCCGCATCGATGTCGCTTGTGAAAGGACCCGGAAGAATATCAATGAGCGGATGTGGTATCTGCAAGTCATTGTGTTATCTTGTAGAATATAATATGTTTAGAGAATTCCTGTTTACCAAACGGCTAATCCGGATACACACAACAGCCACCATCCATACATAAAACGCGGCCAGGAGTTGCTAAATGGAACATTTTGAGTATGTGATCATTGGGACTGGACAGGCATCAGGAACGTTGTTGGGCAAATTGATCCCTGCCAAAAAAAAAATCGCAGTGATTGAACAGCACAAGGTCGGAGGCAGTTGTGTGAATTATGGATGCACCCCTACAAAAACCCTGGTGGCAACCGCCAAGGCGATGCACACGGCACGCAGGGGCGATTTTTTTGGCTTTGATTCAGGCACCCTTTCCATTGATTTCGGCAAGGTCAGACAACGGATGGACGAGATTCGCAATGGTGCAAACCAAGGCCTCGAAAAATGGATGACCGACACATCCAACGTTACGCTCTACAAGGGCCGGGGCCGGTTTAATGAGGACAAGTCCATAACGGTCGGCGGTCATACCATCACAGGGAGCCAAATCATTATAAATACCGGAACCCGTCCGGCCGCTCCCCCGATCAAAGGACTGGAACAGGTTCCGTGGCTTGATAATGAGCGCCTGCTGTCACTGGAGAAGCTTCCCCGGCATCTTATCATCATAGGCGGCGGATATATTGCTGTGGAATTCGGACAGATTTTCAGGCGGTTCGGCTGCGAGATCACCATTTTGCAGCGTGAGGGACAAATTATGTCGCATGAAGATGACGACGTCGCCCATGCGATTCAGGAGATACTCGAAGAGGAAGGCATCCGGATAATATGCAATGCCGGCGTAACAGAGGTGTCCGGCAGCGATGGAGATGTCTCCGTCCAACTGGATAGTGGAGAGACCTTCGCGGGCTCGCATGTACTGGTGGCAGCCGGAAGGGCCCCCAACAGCGATACGCTCAACCCGGACGCAATAGGCCTGGATCGTGACGAACGGGGTTTTATCATAGTGGATGATCATTGTCGAACCAGTGTGGATGGCATCTATGCCGCAGGAGATGTCAATGGGCAAGGAGCTTTTACACACACTTCGGTAAATGACGCCGAAATTGTGCTCGATGATCTGTTTGACGGAGACCGGAAAATCTCCCACCGGGTCCCGATCTACGCTCTTTTTACTGATCCGCCCCTGGGACGGACCGGCATGTCGGAAAAGGAAGCCCTCGACAGCGGAAAACGGGTGCTGAAAGCGGTCCGGCCCATGTCCAAAATCAATCGCGCAAAAGAGATGGGCGAAACCAAAGGATTTGCCAAATTACTGGTGGATGCCGATTCGGATCTCATCCTCGGGGCATCCATCCTGGGACCGGGCGCGGATGAGATCATCAACATGATCGCGGTCCTGATCCATCAAAAGATCCCATGCAAGGATTATCGCAAGGTCGTGCACGTACATCCGACCGTATCGGAACTCATACCCTTTATTCTGGACGGACTGGAGCCGGTTTCCGGCTGAACGCTAAGTAAACCCCCGAAGTGATGAGAGAAACTACCACTCAGGAACTTTTCAACAGGCTGGATGATCCGAATCTGAAACCCATTGATACCAGGCCGGCAGATGCCTATAACGGCTGGCCGCTCGAAAACGAAAAACGGGGCGGACATATCCGTGGGGCGCGATCCCTGCCCGAAAAATGGTCCCATTACATCGACTGGCTTGAGATCTTGCAGTCGAAAGGCCTGACGCCGGAGAATGAACTGGTGATTTATGGATACGACCCTGAAAAAACGGAAAAGGTAGCCCGGCAATTCGTCAAGGCCGGGTTCGAAAAGGTTCGATCGTATCACGGTTTCAAGGAAGAATGGTCGGCGAACGAAACATACCCCGTGGAGTCGCTCCAGCGCAGGGAGCAGCTTGTACCAGCCGGATGGCTTTACCGGGCAGCTGTGGATCAGCGCGATCCCGATACACTTGAGCCGCTGTCTGTCACCGGTCGCCGGATAGTCATAGGTCACGCGCATTACCAGAATCCCGACGATTACCATGCGGGACATATCCCCGGGGCCATTCCCCTGGACACAAACTGGCTGGAAGATCCCGCTACCTGGAATCGCAGGACCCCGGAGGAACTCGCCTCAACCCTGACACAACTCGGCATCACCCATGATACAACAGTGGTGCTCTACGGTCGCTTTTCCTATCCGGACAATAATGACCCCTATCCCGGCAGCAGCGCCGGTCAGCTCGGTGCTTTTCGCTGCGCTTTTCTGATGCTATATGCAGGAGTTAAGGACGTCAGGATGCTCAACGGAGGTATGCAGGCATGGGAGGATGCCGGATATGCCGTATCCACGGAAGTGGTACAGCCTGAACCGGTCGGCGATTTCGGTGCGAAGATACCGGGGATGCCCGAACTGGCCATCGATTTGCAGGAAGCCGAGCAGGTGTTGAACTCCGAAAACAGCAATCTGGTAAGCGTGCGAAGCTGGAGTGAATTTATCGGCAAAGTCAGCGGGTATAACTATATCAAAAAAAAAGGGCGGATACCCGGAGTGGTTTTTGCCAACTGTGGCAGCGATGCCTACCACATGGAAAATTATCGCAACCTGGACCATACCACGCGCGAATATCACGAAATCGAACAACTGTGGGCGGAAGCCGGTATCACGCCCGAAAAGTACAATGCCTTCTACTGCGGAACCGGCTGGCGTGGAAGTGAAGCCTTTTTCAATGCCTGGCTGATGGGATGGCCTGATATCGCGGTGTATGACGGTGGCTGGTTTGAGTGGAGCAACGCCGGCAAACCCTATGAAACAGGAGAACCGAAAACCAGTATTTGATGTGCCGGACGAATGAGTAAACCTGATCCACAAGAGCTTATGCAACCCGTTCCCGATCTGCGGATGCCCGATCATATCCGGTCGGATTTTCCCATCCTTCGGCGCAAGGTCCACGGGCACCCGCTGGTGTATCTGGATAATGCCGCCACAACGCACAAGCCGCAAGCGGTGCTGGACCGCATATTGGAGGTGTACAAGGATGGCTACAGCAATATACACCGGGGAGTGCATCATTTGAGTGAGATCGCCAGTCAGGCCTACGAGGATGCCCGGAAAACAGTCAAGGAGTTCATTAATGCCCCCCACGGACATGAAGTGATTTTCACAGGGGGCGCCACCGATTCCATTAATCTGGTTGCCGCCTCCTTCGGAGAAGCCTTTGTGGAAGAAGGGGATGAGATCATTGTCTCCGAGATGGAACATCATTCCAATATTGTTCCCTGGCACATGATGTGTCGGCGCACCGGGGCCAGGGTCAAGACATTGCCGGTCTCGGAAAAAGGCACACTCGAGGCTGCGACCCTGAAGGAGCTGATAACCTCGAAAACCCGCTTGGTCTGTCTGGTCTATGTCTCCCATGTGCTCGGCACCGTGAACGATATCCGGGAACTCATACGCGTATGCCACGAAAAGGGCGTACCGGTACTGGTGGATGGGGCCCAGGCTGTGCAGCACATGCAGGTGGACGTCCAGCAGCTGGGTGCCGATTTTTTTGTTTTTTCCGGGCATAAGATTTTTTCTGAAACCGGTATCGGTGTTCTGTATGGCAAGGAGGATTGGCTGGAAAAAATGCCTCCATACCGGGGCGGAGGCGGAATGATTTCCTCGGTGACCATGGAACAGACATCTTACGGGGAGTTGCCTTTCAAATTTGAAGCAGGAACCGGAAATTATGTCGCGGCGATCAGCCTGGCTGCGGCCCTTGATTATGTGAAACGCTCAGGCCTGGATGCAATCAAGGCACACGAAGACGATGTGCTCGCTTACGCCCTTGACCACCTGAACGAGCTGGAAGGGCTCACCATCTATGGGAATCCGCCGAAGCGCTGCAGCGTCGTATCCTTCAATATCGACGGTGTTCATCACTACGATGCCGGGATGGTCCTGGATAAAAAAGGCATCGCGGTGCGAACCGGAAAACTGTGTGCCGAGCCGCTTCTCCATACACTCGGCGTGGACGGCGTGATTCGCGCGAGTTTTGCACTTTACAACACCAAAGAAGACGTGGACCATTTGATCGGGGGAATAAAAACCGCACAGACTATGTTTAAGACGTAAACGAAGTCTGTAAAAGCCCATGGACATCACAACAGTTCAGGATCGCATCATTGAGGAAATGACCAGACGGGACGACTGGATGGACCGCTATGCGTACCTCATAGAGCAGGCCAAAAATCTACCGGAAGACAACCAGCAGGTCAGAAAAGATGAAAATGCGGTTTCCGGCTGCCAATCCCAGGTTTGGGTGGATGCCGACTACAAAAATGGACGGATGTATTTCCGGGCTGACAGCGATACGGTACTGACCAAAGGGATCATAGCCCTGATCCTTCAGGTGGTTGACGGCAGAACGCCGGAAGAAATTGTCGGGACCGATCTGTATGTCTTTCGGGAAACCGGTATGGAATCCAATCTGTCTCCGGCACGATCCGATGG
>SKYW01000071.1 GCA_007127695.1 Balneolales bacterium
ATAATGTGTTACCTGTGTGTTGTGGGTTATCTTTTTGATTTCGCGATTCTTGGAATTTACCAATGGGCTCGCTTAAATGCCTTTTATAATAAAAATAGATTCCAGTTAAATCAACATGAACAGCGACGCTACATTGCCATGCCTCCATCCACGTTCAGAATGGCGCCGGTGAGGTAGGAAGCGGCATCCGAGGCCAGAAAGACCACGGCTTGCGCTACTTCTTCCGGTTCTCCGGCCCGTTTCAGCGGTATTTGCGCTTCAATGCTTTTGAGGATCTTCTCGTCAAGCTTTCCGGTCATTTCAGTGGATATGTATCCCGGTGCAATTACATTCACACGGATATTCCTGGAGGCCACCTCCCTGGCAAGTGATTTTGAAAAACCGATAATCCCGGCTTTGGATGCCGAATAGTTGGTCTGTCCAGCATTACCGGCTATTCCGACGACCGAGCTGATATTTATGATGGATCCGGAACGGGCTTTCATCATGGGACGAATGGCCGCTTTCGAGTAGTTGAAGACGCTTTTGAGGTTGGTGCGAATAACATCATCCCACTGCTCTTCCGTCATGCGCATGATCAGGGTATCACGGGTTATGCCGGCATTGTTCACCAGTATGTCCAGTCCTTTGAATTCATCCTGGGCAATGGCAATCACCTTTTCCGCCTCATTGAAATCCACCGCATCGGCCTTAACCGCTTTAGCTTTCCTTCCCGTTTCTTCAATTTGCCGGACCACTTCCTCTGCGGCCTCGGCAGAACGGGCATAGGTAATAAGCACGTCAGCTCCGGCCTCAGCCAGCTGAAGTGCAATGGCTTTACCTATTCCGCGACTTCCGCCGGTAACAAGTGCCGTTTTACCGTTCAAAGCAAATTTTTCCAAATTCATAGTTTCTGTAGTTATCTGCTGCATTCTTATTGAAATCCGGAAATTCCGACACCCTTAAGTGTACGTTTTACCAAACCCTGCAGCACATTGCCGGAACCCACTTCCACAAAATGTTTTGCCCCGTCCTGATGCATGTTGGAGAGCGTCTGTGACCAGCGAACCGGCTTTAGCAATTGCTGTTTCAGGTTTTCCCTGATCACATCCGGATCATGCGAGACGGTTCCCGTAACATTTGAATACACACCGGCGGCAGGTTTCTGAAACGCAAGTGCATCCAGAATAGTATTGAGTTCATCGCGGGCCGGGGACATCAGGGGTGAGTGGAATGCACCGCTCACTGGCAGTTTTTTCACGATTTTAGCACCCGCCTCCTTGAACTTGTCCATGGCTTCATCCACAGCCGGAATATGACCGGAAATGACAAGCTGACCCTTCGTATTGTAATTGGCAGGAGTGACAACATGATCAGGCTCCGAACAGATCTCATCACAGACCCTTTCCACTACTTCGTCATCAAGGCCGATGATGGCGGCCATTGCCCCGGGTTGCGATTCTCCTGCATCCTGCATGAGCTCACCCCGGCGCTTGACAGCTCTCAGGGCATCTTCAAAATGCAGCACACCGGATGCCGCCAATGCCGTGTACTCACCAAGACTGTGTCCCGCAACCATATCCGGTCGCTGACCCAGGATCTCGAAAAGGGAAAACGCGTGGACAAACAGTGCCGGCTGCGTATGTTTTGTCTGTGTGAGCGATTCCTCCGGTCCTTCGAACATGATATCTGCAAGCCGGTAGCCCAGAATGTCGTTCGCCTCATCACAGCGTTTTCGAAAATCACTGTTGAAGCGGTAATGATCCAGTCCCATTCCGGTTTTTTGCGATCCCTGTCCGGGAAATAGGTATGCTTTCTTCATAAAAACGAATGGTTACATGGCCCACTTGAGGTAGATGGCGCCCCATGTGTATCCGCCGCCGAACGCCGAGAGAACAAGTTTGTCACCTTTTTTCAGCCGGTCCTTCCAGTCATACAGACAAAGCGGGATCGTTGCGGCCGTGGTGTTACCGTATTTATCGATATTGATCATCACTTTTGAAGGATCCAGATTCATTCTGCGCGCCGTAGCATCAATGATCCTGAGGTTGGCCTGGTGCGGAACAAGCCAGTCCACATCATCGCCGGACAACTGGTTTTTTTTCATGATCTCTACGGACACGTCGGCCATCCCCTCTGTGGCCCTTTTGAACACAGGGCGGCCTTCCTGGTAAATATAGTGCATTTTTTTATCTACCGTATCATGGCTTGCCGGGTTGCGGCTTCCTCCGCCAGACTGGATCAGTGTACTGGACATGTCCCCATCCGAGTACATGATGCTGTCGACAATGCCATTTTCGTCATCCGCCGGCTCCAGCAATACACCGGCAGCGCCATCGCCAAAAAGGATGCATGTCGAACGATCGGTATAGTCCACAATGGAACTCATCTTATCCGATCCGATAACCAGGACCCTCTTGTACTGACCGGAAGTGATCATGTTGGTTCCGACCTCGAGGGCATACAAAAAACCCGAGCAGGCGGCGGACAGGTCGAAGCAGAAAGCGTTGGAAGCACCGATCATACTCTGTGCAATGCATGCCGTAGCGGGAAACATGTAATCGGGAGTGACCGTGGCAACGATGATCACATCGATCTCGGAAGCATCCATGTTGCGCTGGCGTAAAATCTCACGTGCCGCTTCAGCTGCCATGAAACCCGAAGCCTTGTCAGGATCCTTGAGGATTCTGCGTTCTATGATGCCCGTTCTTGTGCGGATCCATTCATCATTTGTCTCGACCAATTTTTCAAGTTCCTGATTCGTCAGGACGTAATCAGGCAGATAATGCCCCACGGCAGAGATCTTTGCTTTAATTTCAGAACTCATTCCTCAGAAAAGTTATACAGTCCATATGTCTGCATCTGACTGCCGCGTTAAGCGGACGGCGCCAACCCCTTTATTCACGCTACAGATGCAATGATTTTTTTGTTGATGTCTGATTCGGCCATCTTGACCGCATTGAGAATCATGTTTTTTATGGCTTCCGGAGAGCTGCCTCCGTGACCCACCATACTGATCCCGTTCACACCAAGGAACGGAACACCGCCAACCCGCTGGTAGTCAAAAGGCATAAAAGCTTCCTGAAGCAAGGACATCACAAGGGCAACCTGCTCCTTGTCCAGCTGACGCTTCTTGATAACACCCATAAGCAGCATTTTTAATGCGTCAGGGATCGACTCGCCAAACTTGAGGAGGATATTTCCGGTAACTCCATCACAGACAAACACGTCAGCCTGTCCGGCGAGTACGTCACGACCCTCAATATTGCCAACAAAATTGGGAAGCGCCTGCAGAAGATGATAAGCTTTTTTGAGTGTCTCGGATCCTTTTTCCTTCTCCTCGCCCACATTAAGCAATCCAATTCTCGGAGTGTCTATGCCCATCATGTCCCGGGCATAGATATTGCCCATAACACCGAACTGGAAAAGCATTTCCGGCTTGACTTCCAGGTTGGCACCGGCATCGATCATCAGCCCCAAACCCTTGACCGTAGGATAAAATGTGGCAATGGTCGGCCGGATGACCCCATCGAGCCTTCCGAGGATGAAAGCGGAGGCAGCCATAAGCGCCCCTGTGTTTCCGGCACTCACAAAGCCGTCAACCAGACCCTTTTGATGCATGCCAAGACCCACGACTATGGACGAGTGTGGTTTATTGCGGACAGCCTGTGCCGGCGACTCATCCATACCTATGATTTCAGGAGCATCCTGAAGTACGATGCGACCTTCAGGATAGTCATGATTTGCAAGTTCTTTTTTGATTTCTTCTTCCGGACCAGTAAGAATAACGGTGAGTTGGTCATTTTCCCCGACGGCCAGCACGGCACCGCTTACCGGGTTTTCTGGAAAATGATCACCGCCAAAGGCATCAACGGCAATTTTCATCATGTGGGTGTATGTGAATTTGGATTGGATTCCTGTTGGATACCGGTTTGATCTCAGGCTTCGCTGGCAGCCTTGACTACCTGACGGCCCCTGTAATATCCACATTCCGTACAGGCGCGATGACGCTGATGCACCGTTCCGCAATTGGTACACTCTGTCAGGGTGAGATCCTCCAATTTGTAATTGGAGCGTCTTTTGTCCCTTCTGGCCTTGGAAGTTTTTCTTTTTGGATGTGCCATATTCCGTTACTTAATTCTTTTGAATTTTTTGTTTCAGTTCCGCAAGGGCTTCCCATCTGGGATCATGCCCCGATTCTTTTTCTTTGTCACCAAAACTGGTTTCAAATTCCGTGATCTCCCCATCCTTCAAATATCTCGGATGAAGTTTTTTAACCGGGATACTCAGCAGTACCGTATCCCGCAACTCCCGGGTGATATCGATGACATTCTGTGATGGATTCAGCTTTCGGAGCGTCCCGGACAGCTCCTCACGTTCATCTTCGACATCATGCTGGAAAACAACTTCGTAAGTGCTTTCAAGCATGGTTTCATAACGATCGAGCGAGCGGTCACAGGTCAGACTTGCGAAAGCACTGAGCTGACACTGAATCCTGAGATTGTCATCCTGCTTGTTGAACTTCAACTGTATGCGGACCCGGGTTATGACCGAGCCTTCGACACCAAGCTCATCTGCCTCAACTTCAAGCAGTTCATCTGACAACCCCTTGGGTATCTCGTTGTATCGGAAGGAAATCATGTTGATCTGTGCACTTATTACAAAGCTGGTAAATTTAGCAAATTATGCACTCATAAACAACGCTATGAAAATAATCCAAATCTCCTTTGCTCAATGATTTCGATTACCTTTCCCAAATCCTCCTTGTTGTTGACAAAATCCAGATGGTCCGTATCAATGATCAGTTTTTCATGCGGATACCGCTTTATCCAGTCTTCATACAGCGTGTTTAGCCGCTCAAGATAATCAATTCTGATGGTGCTTTCGTAGTCTCTGCCGCGCTGCTGAATCTGTCGGACCAGGGTTGGCACGTCAGCACGCAGATAGATGAGAAGGTCCGGTGGTGTAAGAAAAGAAACCATCTCCCGAAACAGATTGCTGTAGTTTTCAAAATCACGCTTGCTCATCAGTCCCATCTGGTAGAGGTTCTTGGCAAAGATCTCAACGTCCTCGTAAATGGTGCGGTCCTGGATGAAGCTCTGCCGGGTGCTTACAATCTCTTGCTGGCTGCGAAACCTGCTGGAGAGGAAATAGACCTGCAAATTGAAGCTCCACCGCCGCATATCCTCATAAAAGTCCGTCAGGTAAGGATTGTCATCCACTGATTCGTAATAGGCACGCCACTTGTAGTGTTTAGCCAGCAATGTGGTGAGTGAAGATTTTCCAGCCCCGATATTGCCGGCAACGGCATAATAGTAGAAGTCCGATTTCTTTTTTTCCGACATGGTCATCATTCCTCTTTTCCAAGCAGGCGGAACATTGCTTTTTTATATGCCTCCACTCCCGGCTGATCAAAAGGATTCTCACCCAGAGAATAGACAAAAATGGCCGTGGCAAGCTCAAAATAATAAATGGCATGGCCGATACACTCGGCGTTCTGCTCATCGATCCTGGCAATGAAGACTGGTACACCCCCCTCCCCATGGGCCTGAACGGTACCCTGAAACGCTTTTTCGTTGACCTCTTCCATGGTTTTGCCTGAAAGGTAATTCAAGCCGTCGTAATCCTTGGATTCCGCGGACAGCGTCAGGGATGTTTCAGGTCTTTGGATGTGAAGAAATGTCTCCATTATGTTGCGTTTTCCATCCTGGACCATCTGCCCGAGGCTGTGCAGGTCGGTCGAGTACTGGGCAACGGCGGGAAACAGTCCCTGGCCATTTTTGCCTTCGCTTTCACCATAAAGCTGCTGCAGCCATCCACCCATGGAAACGAGTGCAGGCTCAAATGAAGCAATGAGGTCTATGGCGTACCCATTTTTGTAAAGCGCAAATCGTGTGCTCACATAGTCCAGGAGGTTGCCACGATCTTCCTCCAGTTTCCGGTAGCAAGCCACGGCACCATAAAAAAGACTTTTGACATCAATGCCGGCAGCGGCTATGGGCAGCAGTCCGACTGGGGTCAGCACTGAAAACCTGCCGCCGACATCATCCGGAAGGATGAACTTGCGGTAACCATGGGCCCGGATGATCTTGTTCAATGCTCCGCCATCCTTGCTGGTGGTGCAAAAGATGCGTGACACCGCATCTTCGCTGTAGCGATCATGCATCCACTTTCTGAGTATCCGGAAGGCAATGGCGGTCTCCATGGTGGTTCCGGACTTGGAAATGACATTCAGATAAACCTGTTTGGGCGAACCATCAGCTTTTGGCTTGTCGAGATAAGCGATCAGCCTCTGCAGATATCTGCCGGATATGTGATGTCCGGTATAGATGATCTCCGGGCCGCGGTCCGCAAACTCAGGACTCAGGGCCTCAATGACCGCACGCGCACCGAGATAGGACCCGCCGATCCCACAAACAATGAACACATCCGCGGTTTTATGGATTTCCGTACCGATGGACTCCATGTTTTCCAGGAGTGCATCATTCGGTTCCCTGAGGATGTCCTGCCAGCCAAGCCACTCGGTTCCTTTCCCGGTGCGCTTGTCCAGCTGCTCTGATGAATCGTTTATGACCCCGGCGGCAAGATTATATTCTTCATCCGACAGGAATGTACGGGCCCGCTTTGTTTCAATAGTGATCATGTTCTGTTTTGTTACCGTATGACTTTTGCAAGTTCAAGAAGTTCGAAATTGATGCTTTTTTTCTCCGACCAGGTTTTATGCATGGGCGTCAGGGTATTTTTATGGCTGACCACACCTGCCATGACACTTGTATGACCGTTGAGGAGGGCCTCTACGGCAGCAGATCCAAGCCTGCTTGCAAGTACCCGGTCATGAGAGGTTGGCGAACCGCCCCGCTGCAGGTGTCCGAGCACACTGACGCGCATCTCGTATTTCCCGAAGTCATCTTTCAGTTTTTCCGCCAGGTTCAGGGCGCCGCCTGTTTGATCTCCTTCAGCGACCACAACCAGGCTGCTCCTGCGCTGAACCTTGAACACTTCTTTCAAAGTGTCACGGATGTAATCCAGTTTTTTGACGGCTTCGGGCAGCAGGATGAGCTCGGCGCCGGTGGCAATGCCTGTTTCCAGGGCAATGAAACCAGCCTCGCGTCCCATCACCTCCACAAGGAACAGGCGATCGTGGGCATCGGCCGTATCCCGTATCTTGTCAATGGCTTCCATGGCCGTGTTCAGGGCCGTGTCGTATCCTATGGTTTCATCCGTTCCGTAGAGGTCATTGTCGATGGTTCCGGGCACGCCCACTACCGGTATCCCGTATTCCTCATAAAGTTCGGATGCACCGCGAAAGGTGCCATCTCCTCCAATTGCCACAATGGCATCAATATCATGTTTTTTCAGGTTCTCTACGGCTTTTTTGCGCCCTTCCGCAGAACGGAACTCTTTGGAGCGGGCCGATTTGAGAATGGTTCCGCCCCGCTGGAGGATATTGGAGACACTATGATGGTGCATCTCAATGAAATCGTCGTCGATCATACCCTGATAACCAAAACGAACGCCCATCACACTCAATCCGTTACTTGTAGCCGTCCGGACCGAAGACCGTATGGCGGCATTCATTCCCGGAGCGTCTCCTCCGCTGGTGAAAACGGCTATGCGTTTGATTTTCTTCACTGTCTTTTTCTCAAGATTTGTGGTTAAAAACTGCTAAATTGGCTCGTACATTTACAGCCAGATATCATTAG
Source organism: Balneolales bacterium (assembly GCA_007127695.1). Lineage (GTDB taxonomy): Bacteria > Bacteroidota > Rhodothermia > Balneolales > Natronogracilivirgulaceae > SKNL01. Next base: position 7,683 of record SKYW01000071.1, read on the forward strand.
CCCGACTGAGCCAGCAGCAATCCGGACGAAAGATACCAAATTATAATCTCAAAATATTCCCGACTTTTGCATGACCAACGCAGCAACAGAGGATATCATCGACCATAAAACAGCACCCATAAGATCTCTGGACGATATCCAGCAGC
>SKYW01000087.1 GCA_007127695.1 Balneolales bacterium
ATCCAACCACACCGATACCGTTGACCATGGGGGTGTGGGAGTCAGTCCCGACCAGGGTGTCCGGGAACGCAAAACCATCGCGCAGATAGATACCTTTGGCCAGGTATTCGAGATTCACCTGATGGCAGATTCCGAGTCCGGGAGGCAGCACGCTGTAATCGGCGAACCCCTGCTGTGCCCACTTGAGCAGGCTGTAGCGCTCTTCATTGCGCTCGTATTCCTTTTCCACATTGAGGCGATAAGCGTCACGGGTGCCGAAATAATCGACCTGGACAGAGTGGTCGATGATCAGGTCGACCGGGACCTGCGGATTGATTTTGGATGCGTTTTCCCTTCCCTTTTGGCGCCCGACCTCCGAACGTATCGAGGCGATATCCACCACGGACGGCACACCGGTAAAATCCTGCATGAGCACACGGGCCGGCATGTAGGGAATGTCGCTGGGCACCCCGTCCGGAGACCAGTTCAACAGGGTCTCGATATGCTCCTTTTTGACGGCGAAATCATCGTAGTTTCGAAGCGCATTTTCAAGGAGGATGCGGATGGTGAATGGCAGCTTTTCGATGCCATGACCCTGTTTTTGCAGTTCGGCCAGGCTGTAGTATCGATGAGTGCCGGTGGGGGTTTTCAGTTCCTTTACAATTCCGAAAATATCGTTGCTCATAGTTCCTGTATGTGGGTTTTCAGGTGTTCACAATAACGGCTTAACGATAGCAAATTGATCATCAAAAATCTACGGCAAGTTTGGGCCGGACCGCACATGAGATGACCTGACTGCAGATAACCGGTATGGTCCAGCGACAGAAAATGCAGCATCAAACCGCATGATCATGCGGTGACATGCAGCGGACATCTTCGTATTGTATGAGTGAGATGTGATGAGATGTCACAAACAACGTTTTATGGCAGTTGAAAAAGCGGATTACTTTTTTGGCTGCGACAAATCCAATTATGAGGGTGACGCTTGCTTAAGAGAGCACTTGGCCCTCTCGCCCCCGGTTCTCCGTTGGGTGGGAGGGCCTTGGTTTTTTTGTGGTCCCGCATGAAGAACGGTACATGAAGGAAGTATTATTTTTTTATATTCGGCATGTGCCCGATGCACAGTGACTGAAATTAGATTTTCACACCATCTCACCTGAAGGAGGAAACTATGAGTGGCGCCACCATCAAAAGAAGCATCTCCAACCAGACCGACAGTAGAAAAAATCATCAGATCCGTTTTATCATCCGTTCGCAAGGCAGGACGGTCTCTCAAATGAAAACACTGAATTCCGGGCAGACGACCGGACTGGAGGATGGCGACCGGCTCACTATTCTCTCCGACAGCGACACCAATTACGCAATCCAATGGAAAAACGGGGCTCTGCTTGGTGCGGAACAGGTAAATAACAACCATCCCGATTTTCCCGGAATGACCGTGGTATCCTACCGCCTTGCATCCGCATCGATGGACGCCGAAAATGAAATAATGGAAGTTTCAGGTACCGACCGGGGCGATGATCCGGATAGCGGAAGCGGTAATGGTGACACTATTATTATCCGGGAACCGGAGGAGCCGATTCCCTGACCGGTTCGCTTTAAATTCCCTGCTGATTTCCTTCAAAAACCGAAAAGATTTCTTACATTGGTAAATAAAGGTGAAAATCTGTCGGTGAACCGGATGGCTCGCGCACTTTCTGAGGCAAGTATGGTATTAGCGGTAAGGAAGGCACTGATCAAATGGATAATGCCCATTCTGCTCTGTGCCGTGATGCCGCTTGAGGGTGTTCATGGACAGGATCGCAGTCCGGCTCCGGCTGGCGGACCCGGCTATCCCCGCATAACCAATTTCACCGCCGATGATTACCAGAGACATGTCCAGAGCTGGGGTTTTGCCATGGACCGTCACGGCATCGTTTATGTGGCCAATTCACAAGCCGTGATGCGATATACCGGTGCCGGTTGGCAGCATGTGAACGTACCCGGACAGACGGCACTGAGCCTTGCCTATGATGATGGTGATGACAGGATATATGTCGGCGGCGTTGGTGAAATCGGCTACGTCTCGGTTGATTCGCCATCTGATCCTTCTTCTGCGAGTCCCTGGCCTTACCAGTCACTTACCCCGCTCATCCCCGACACGGTTGAGTTCACATCCGTATGGCAAAGCCAGATAACGGATGACGGAGTGTTCTTCATTTCCTCGGAATATTTTTTCCACTACGACGGAGAGCAGATACATGCCATTCCGGCGCAGACGCGTTTCACGAAACTTGCTGTCATAGGGGGGGATGTGTATGTTCGGGAGGCCCCGTATGGGCTGAAGAAGTATACCGGTGGAGAGCTTGTTCTGTGGGAAAAGGGGGCTTTTTTCGGGGATACCACTCTCCGAAGTGTGATCGGGCTCGGAGACGGAACCTTTATCTTTGTCTCCTACTTCGAGTTGCTGCTTTTCGACGGTCAGGAATACAAGCCCTTTGATAATGATGCGGCCGAATATCTCAGTGCCAACTATATAGACGAAGCGATTCTGCTGCACGACGGTACTATAGCCATAGCTACCCGAAATGGCGGGGTGGTATGGCTCGACAGGGACGGCTCCCTGCTGCAGATCTTCACTGAGGAGAGTGGCCTGATAAGCAATACGGTATACGGATTGCTTCAGGACAAGAAAGGATCGCTCTGGGTGGCCACCATAAACGGACTGTCCCGCATTGATTTGCAATTGCCCTTCAGTTACTTTGACAGCCGGCACGGTTTTTCGGATACAGCCAACAGGATGACGTCCCGCAACGATACGATTTTTGTCTCGGCCAGCAGGGGAGTTTACATGCGCGACAGTAAGGGCAATACCAGCTTTTTTGGCGGTAAAACGTTCTGCCATCAATTTCTTCATCACAATGAAGACCTTTATGTCGTATGTGGCGGAACACTCCATCGGTTTATGGGGAATGACTTCAGACAAGTTTCAGAGTCCGTATACAACACTTCCGTCACTTCACTGGACCGCGAGACGGTGCTAATGGTTCACGAGACAGGCATTACCGTCGCCAGGCTGAGCGGCTCCGAACTGGAACCCGTCTATTACACGGCTGACTTCAATACAAGGCCCAACTCCGTTTTGCAATGCTCCTCCGGCTATCTGTGGATAGGCACCGATTCACGCGGGCTTTTCCGGCTGGGACTGGATTCACAGGACGGAAAAATAACCGGCCATTCGTTCACAAGATTCCTTCATAAGGGCTGGCCGGGGTCAGGTATGCCACGTGTGTATGTTTCAGTCTTTGACGGAGAGCCTTTGATTCTCACAAGATACCATGGTATCCTGTACCACGACCCGGAAACGGATTCACTCATCCAGACAGAACGGTTTGGTCCCGGTTTCATGGTTACGGACCGGCAGTATCTTCATGCCAGCCAGGATCCGTCCGGGAACGTATGGTTCAACTCGGGGGGCAGGTTCCAGGCCGCCATGAGGCAGCCCGACGGCACCTATGAGATCCGGACAAACATCCTGAACTGGCTTGATATTAGCCAGGTCAACCATATGTACACCGATCCGGAGGGCTATGCTTGGATTGTTGACGCCAGACAGCTTGTGCGTTACGACCCGAAGGCGCACTTTGATCCCGAAATCGGTTTCCTTACCGAAATAAGCGAAGTGCTGGTCAGCGGGGATTCGCTTGCGGCAAGGGGAGCCAACAGCACTCCGCAGATCCTGCCATATGCCGACAACGATCTGCGTTTCACCTATGCCGCTGCTGCCTATCTGGATCCGTCCCGGACACGATACCGTGTCAAACTGGAAGGATTTGATGATAACTGGTCGGCATGGACTTCCGAGACCTGGAAAGACTATACCAATATTCCTGAGGGGACCTACCGGTTTCTGGTGGAAGCACGCAACCTGTTCGGGGTAGTCAGTGTGGCTGATTCATTTCATGTCCGTATCCTTCCTCCCTGGTACCGGACCTGGTGGGCATATCTTCTCTATCTGGTAGCCGCGGCTACGGTTCTTTATACCGGCTACCGGATCCGCCTGAACCAGTTGCTAAGGGTACACCGCATCCGCAACAGGATCGCCGGGGACCTGCACGATGAGATCAGTGCTACACTCAGCAGTATCAGCTTTTTTGCCCGGGCCATTGAAGATGACAAGTTCCGGGGGGATAAAAACCGGTTTGTGCAGCTTATTTCGGATAGCGCCGGTGATGCAAAGGAGAAAATAACGGATATTGTGTGGGCAATCAATCCGGAACACGACGACTGGAAGTCCTTTCTTTCCAAGTGCCGCCGTTACGCCTCGGACCTGATGGAAAGCAAGCACATCGATTACGAGCTGCATATCGATGAACAGATGCCAGGGAAGATGGATATGCAGCTGCGGCAGAATCTCTGGCTCATATTCAAAGAGATGGTCACGAATGCCGTCCGCCATTCCAATGCTACCAGAATCGCTGTCTCACTGAACTACCGGTCAGGAAAACTGCGCGTTGTGGTAGATGATGATGGCAGGGGCATGGATCCCGGTGCGCCGACAGATGGAAATGGCTTGAATAACATCCGGCGAAGGGCAGAACAGATCGGCGGCAAATTATCGTTGGATACGGCTCCGGGCAAAGGAACGCGATGGGAGCTTATACTGAAGTTGTGACCACAGCGGTCGTTAAAAAAGAAAGTTGCTGTAATGTGACATAAAACCGCATGAGTATGCGGTGATATCAATTTATGACATAGGTAGTTTAATGGTGCGCTGCAGTAATCTACCACTAATGCAGAAACTTAGAGCACCGGGGTGACACATTGTTTACGGATATAATCAAAGCACCGGCGGGAATGCCATCCAGCCGATATGCTCTAAAAGAACATATGAAGAAACATACGGCCGTGATAAATATCGGCATCATCGAAGATAACAGGTACATGCGTGACGGCTGGAAAGCCTTCATCGGGTCGGAGCCCGATCTTAACGTAATCGGCTCGTTTGGTTCCTGTGAGGAGGCCTTCGCCTCGGATATCATGAACAGGGTAAATCTGCTGGTCATGGATATCGGCCTGCCGGGAATGAGCGGTATCGAAGGTGTGCGATATGTCAAAAAACACCACCCGGATGTCATCATGATCATGGCTACCATTTTTGATGACGACCAGCATATTTTTGATGCACTGAAAGCCGGCGCCATGGGCTACCTGGAAAAGAAGGTGAGTCCGGAAGGCCTCATCGCAGCCATACGTGATGCCTGGGAAGGCGGTTCCCCGATAACCCCAAATATCGCAAGCAAAGTTATTCGCAGTTTTCACCAGGGTGTGAATGAAGAACAGCTTACGGAGCGCGAACATCAGATTCTCGAGAAACTGGCAACCGGAGTCTCTTACCATGCCATAGGCAAGGAGATCTACCTGTCGGTCGATGGTGTACGTTACCATATCAGAAACATATACCGCAAACTGCAGGTGAACTCGCGGTCAGAGGCCATTGCAAAAGGAATTTCCAGAAAACTCATCAACCCGGGCATGCTGTTTTACTAGTCCGGGATATACGCGACAAAGACCTCGATTCACTACCCTGTTTTCTTGACCGAAGGCAGGGTTTTTTTATGTCAATTGCTGAAAAATATCCCGAAATTCCGTATTTATAAGCAATTATTTCGATTTCCGAATCCCTCAACTGAAACAATTCAATAACTGTAAGCATATGCGAATTTACAAGTTAACCTCATCATTGCTATTGCTGTTGCTGCTGGCTACTGCTCCGGTCATCACCAGCAATGCGCTCGCCGAAGGTCTTACACCTCAGCAGATCGCAAAAATCCAGAATGTGGGTGCTGCCCTGATAACACCTGATGGAAACTTTATTGCCTTTACGAAGGTGGTTCCCCGTGATCCCTTCGAAACAAATGCACCAGCCAACCTGGAACTGCACGTAATGGACCGCCGGACAGGAGAGGTCGTGCCGGTGGAACTGGAAAGCCGTGCCGGCAACCTTCAGGTGCGTCCCGGACATAACACCTTTTCCTTTACGACACGTGGCGAAGAAGACAGTGCTGTAGCTCTCTATGAACTGGATCCGGAATCCGGACAGATCACCAGGCTTTTCCATCATGAGGCCGGCTTGATGTCGTACAGCTGGCACCCGAACGGAACCATCTTTTCGCTGGTATCCCGTGAGCAGCTCGACCGTCCCGAAAGTCCGCTGCCCTATGAGCCGACCGTGTACGAGGAATACGTACCCAACAGGGAAGCTTATATCGTTGATCTGAACGAGACCGAACCCGAGCGACGCCGGATCCAGGTTGACGGCGCCGTGTACCTGATGGCATGGAGCCCGGATGGCCGCTACCTGGCCATATCGGAAACCCCTACTCCAAATATTGATGACTTCTACATGTTCCAGCAGGTCAAGGTGATCGATGCTGCTACGGCACAGGTGCGCAACGCAATCGACAATGAGGGCAAACTGGCCCAGATCACCTGGAGTCCGGATGGTGACAAGCTGGCACTGCGTGCCGGGAACAGCATTCACGATCCCATTGACGGCCGGATCATGGTCGTCTCGTCAGACGGTGGCACCCCGGAAAACATACTCCCTGATTTCCCTGGAAAATTTGAACGCATCACATGGTCCGAGGATGGTCTGATCCGGTTCCTTGCCAGTGAAAGCACGACGACTACTTTCGGATCCATTGCCTATGACGGCTCCGGATTCACCCGGGTGCTCCACGTTGAGGACGGCTACATCACCAACTTCAACTACGCCAATGATGGTACGGTTGTGTTTACCAAGCAGACCCCGAGCCATCCCACGGAAGTTTACGTGATGGAAGCCGACAGTGATGAACTGGTGCGCATGACGGTAAGCAACGACTGGCTGGCGGATGTGCCGAAAGGGCGCCAGGTCGTGGTCAGCTACGAGGCACGCGACGGACGCAATCTCGAAGGACTGCTGATCTATCCGCTCGAAGAGCAAGGCGGACCCTATCCCACCATCGTGGTGGTTCACGGCGGTCCGGAAGCACACTACAGCAACGGATGGCTCACGGCGTACTCCATACCCGGGCAGGTGGCCGCAGCCCGCGGATTTGCCGTATTCTATCCGAATTACCGGGGCAGCACCGGCCGTGGTCTCGAGTTCATCAAGTCGAGCCAGGGCGATCTGGCCGGCGCCGAGTTCGATGACATTGTGGATGGCGTTGACTTCCTGATCGAGCAGGGGATCACCGATGAAGATCGTGTCGGTGTGACCGGCGGCTCGTATGGCGGATACGCCACAGCGTGGATGTCCACCCGCTATTCCCACCGCTTTGCAGCCGGAGTCATGTTCGTGGGGATCAGCAACAACATCTCCAAATGGGGCACCAGCGATATCCCCGAGGAGCTCTATCTGGTGCATTCCCGCAAGCGGTTGTGGGATCACTGGCAATGGAACCTGGAGCGAAGCCCGATCTACTATGTGGATAACTCCCAGACCCCGCTGCTGATCATGCATGGCGCGGAAGATACCCGTGTGCATCCCGCACAGTCTCTTGAGCTGTTCCGACATATCAAGGTGCGCAAACCGGAAGTTCCGCTGCGCCTGATCTGGTATCCGAATGAAGGACACGGCAATGTCCGGTCCACTTCCCGGTTCGACTACCACCTTCGCATGCTGCAGTGGTTCGAAACCTACCTGCTGGACGAAGAACCTGAAATGCCTTTGTTCTACCTTGATTTCGACGAACTTGGTGTGGAAATGCCCTGATCATTTCCCGTAGTCATCCCGAATGGCTGCTCACATGAATCGATGAAACGAACATGACAGCCTCCGGCTGACACACAGGG
>SKYW01000154.1 GCA_007127695.1 Balneolales bacterium
GATCATCAGGGATCGGCAAAAGCATCCTGTTGGGCATCCTGCCATGCATCTTGCCAGCCATCCTCCCGGCACTTTGATCCCGGCGGGTTTTTTTCCCGGTCCCGGCCACTTTTGCGTTTTTTTTACGCCTGGAGGGTGGCTTTGGTTTTCGTTTCATCGTTGATCCCATGCCTTTCACGGCCGGCTCATTACCGGTAATGATTTTCGTTTTCCATCATGGATTTCTGACATTTTCATTTTCCTTCGACTGTCATTTCTCGGCACTCATGAGCGTTTCGGTGATTTTACGATTGGCTTTGGGGAAGGCGTAATCGACAAGCTCCTCCGCAGCCACCCATCGTATCGGCTCGCCATTTTGTGCCACAGGCGGGGCGGAGCCATGCTCCAGCGTGGCGTGGAAAGCGTGAAGGGTAATGGTGAAATGGCTGTAGGCGTGGCGCACGGACTGGAACGGCATCTGATCCACTCCCGCCTCCACACCCAGTTCTTCGCGCAGTTCACGCCGGACGGTATCCGGCAGTGCTTCACCATCTTCCTGTTTGCCCCCGGGAAATTCCCAGAGTCCACCCAGCATGGCGTTATCGGGCCGGCGGGCGATCAGCAAACGTCCCCGCTCATCCCGGACCACCCCCACGGCTATCTGATGATGCGGACGCTTTTTGGCAGGGGATTTGTAGGGATACTTGCCGGTTGCACCATTTTTGTGTGCATGGCAACGAAGCTGAAACGGGCATGAAGAACAGTCCGGGGAGGCCGGTGTGCACACGGTGGCACCCAGTTCCATCACCGCCTGGTTGAAATCGCCTGGGGATGAACGGTCCAGCAGTGCCGTTGCGTGCCGTGCGATCTCCTTTTGTGTCAGGGACAGTCGCACATCCTCCCCGATGCCGTAAAGCCGGCTGATAACACGGATCACATTGCCATCAACGACGGGCCAGGGTTCCCCGAAGGCAATGCTCATGATGGCGGCTGCGGTGTAGGGGCCGATTCCCTGCAGGGAGATAACCTCATCATAGGTATCAGGAAACCGTCCGTTGTGCACTTCAACGATTTGTTTGGCGGCCTTGTGCATGTTTCGTGCGCGCGAATAATATCCGAGGCCTTCCCAGAGCCGCAAAACGTCGTCGAGGTCGGCCCTTGCGAGCGAGTCGGCGTCCGGAAAGCGGGCGGTAAACCGATCGTAATAGGGCAGGGCCTGATCCACCCGTGTCTGTTGCAGCATGATCTCCGAGATCCAGATGCGGTACGGGTCGCAGGTGCGGCGCCAGGGCAGGTCGCGTCTCACGCGCCGGTACCACTCCAGCAGCAGATTGCGGTCAGCGTCACTCGCCACGGCTCAAGTCAATTACCTGTATGGTCACGTTCATGGAGGATGCAGCACCGAATTGATCGGTGGCTATGACCTGGAATTCGTGTTCACCGGTCTGGCGGCGCGTCGGGGTCCAGCGGAACCGTCCGCTCTGCTCGTCAAGGGTGGCGCCATCGGGCAGGTCCACGCCTATGTAACGGATCAGGCTGGCGTCACTTCCATCGGGATCGGTGGCCTGGATCGGTATGGTGAACGCTTCATCCACCGGGATCGAAAGGGTACGGACGGGTGAAAAACGCGGCGGGCTGTTGAACGGGCGAACCGTGACGGTAAACGAGGTACTGTCGGCCTGTCCATCCGGCGCGCTGGCTATGATGGATATTTCGTGGGTTCCGATATCCGCGGATGATGGCTGCCAGTAGAGACCGTTGCCAAGAATGTGGATGGCATCGATACGCGATCGCTGCTGGAAAGAGACAGTGCTGATGTCATGGGCGCTGTCGAGTGACAGCGACATGAGCAGGGGGCGTGGATAGGGAATAATCTGATTTGCGATACCGGAAACCCGCAGCGGCTCATCGGCAAGGCGGCCTGGACGGGTAACCGAAGGGGTATCCGGGTCGGAAGTGTCCGGATCCGGTCGCATGGTGGCTACGTGGCTGGCATCCACCCAGCGGCCAAGCTGCCGGTACTCGCTGATCCAGAGCTGATCCTTGAAAACGGTGATGTGATTGCGGGCGGATGGATCTTCACGGAACAGGGTGGGACGCAGTCCCTGGCGGGCAATCCATATGCGGTTGCTTTCACCGCGGATAAGGTAATTGTCGTTCCAGTGTTCCAGGTCCCGGACTGCTTCGCTGATGCGGAACAGTTCGTCAGAGCGGCCATCGGACCGGATACGGTATACGGCACCATTGTCGGTGGTCATGTAGAGACGGTTGCCAGGTGCATGCAATTGCGAGGCGCCGCGGGGAAGCTGGAAATTGCCGCTTTCTGAGAGTGATCCGTCGTCAAATTCAAAAACGAAAAGCCGGGCCTGATCGTCGAGGGCAAAAAGCTGGCTTGAGATACGCGCAAGTGAAAGAACAGGCCTGTTGTGCGAAAAAACGGTTTCAGGATTTTGATCCACCGATTCGGGTGTTTCCAGTGAAATCCGGAGCAGACCGGCTTCTCCGTCCGCCAGAAAGAGGTCGTTGCCAAGCCGGACCAGATCATTCGGATCCCCGGCAAGCCGGGTGGATGAGTAGACGCCCAGCACGGATGTTGGTTCGATGACGGTAAGTCTGCCCTCGTGCCCGAACAAGTAGGAGAACCGGATGTCGGTGACCAGGCGGTCACCGCGATTGGCAAGGCCGGATGAGGAATAAAGCCATTGAGGTTCGCCTGTTCCGGTCCTGAAAACCACAAGTCCTTCACTACCGGAAAGTACGTACATATGGGCTTCACTGCTCGTGATGGCCTTGATATCCGGGATTTCCATGAGTGACTCATGGCTTCGCACGGGCTGGGGCATGGCCTCCGTATGGATTGGAAATGCTTTCAGTACGAGAGTCAGCAACAGAGCGGTCAGCAGCAGCCGGACCAGACGGGGGCGGAGGACCACGGGTAAACGAGATTCCGGTACCGTGTCAATGGTTTCTGTGCGAGCTGGAAGTGGTAAGTTTGCTTTCAAATGCATAAGGTGATTTCTTAAAGCCAGTGATGTTTCTTGTACCATTGGATGGTTTCGGCAAGCCCTTTTACGAGATCTGTTTTTTGTCTGAAGCCCAGCCTGGTTTTGGCTTTTTCCACCGAGCACGTCCACTGCATACCCAGTTCCCGGGCCTTGTCCCGATTTATAACGGGATAGCGGCCAATTAATGATGCACTTGTTTCAGCAATATTCCCGGCTATTTCGACCAGGCGCGGTGAGACTTTGACGGCATAGAGTTTTTTGCCGAAGACTTCAGAGGTAGCCTGTCGAATCTGTTCCCATGTATACAGTTCTTCGCTCGAGATGAAATAAGTTTCGATGCCGGGCTTCTTTTCTTCAGCGGCGAGCAGGATCCCGTCCACAAGATCCCGGACATGGATAAGGGAAACGTGGGAGTTGCGGCCATCATCTATGATCGGAAAGAGCCGCCACGAAGCCATCTGAAAGACGCTGAATATCTGCTCTTCCCGGGGTCCGTAGACGGCGGGCGGACGGATTATCGTGACCGATATCGAATCATCGGCCACGTTGGCGATCATCTCTTCCATTCTTTTTTTGGACTCACCGTAACTGGTCACTGGCATGAGCGGGTCTTCTTCGGTCACGGGGTGGCTGAAGCTGGGTCCGCTTGCAGCAAGGGAAGACAGGACGATGAGTTTTGGTATACCCAGTTTCATGGCGAGACGCAGGATGTTTTCTGTGGCCGCCACGTTGGCCTGGTCAAAGATTTTCTGAGACGGTGCCTTGACAACCCCGGCAATGTGGTAGATCACATTGACATCCTCCAAACCATCCCGCAATGCAGTAAGATCGTGCAGATTGCCTTTCACCCGGACGATGTCTTTATCCTGCAGCCATTTATCGTTGGACCTGACCAGGCAGCGTATCTCGTCGTTCTGGTTTTTCAGAAGGCGGTCGACAAGATGGCTTCCGATGAATCCGGTTCCACCAGTTACAAAAGCTTTCATAGAAAATTAGTATACTTTCCTTAATTTAAAAAAATGTATGGAGTCTGGCTCAGGTAATTCCGGCAAGGTGAGAATGGTCGTGCCGGATGCAATCGGAACTGATTGGAATATATCGCGATCCTGACAGGGAATAAAGCAATGAACGTATAATCGTCCTTATTTGTGCTTGCCATGCGGAAGCCCCGAATTGCACTTTTTACAGGAAACTACAACCACATCCGGGATGGTGTGTCCAATACCCTTAACCGGCTGGTGGCACATCTGGACAAGCGCGGCTATGATGTACTTGTTTTCGGTCCATGGTCACCGAGGCCGGAAATGCAACATGAAGGCAACTATGTTCCGGTATATGCGATTCCTTCGCCCGGTCGTCCGGAGTACAGGATATCCATGGGGTTTCCATCGGCAGAGAAACAGAAACTGCGTGATTTCGATCCCGACCTGATCCATATTGCCACTCCGGATTTGCTGGGCTTCCGTGCCTTGCGATATGCGATGAAGCATGATATCCCGGTGGTATCTTCTTACCATACGCATTTCTCAAGCTATCTCAAGTACTATCGTCTCGGATTTCTAAAGAAGCCCCTCTGGACATATCTGCGCTGGTTTTACAGGAATTGCGAGCATCTTTATGTGCCATCCCTTACCACCATGCAGGAACTTCGAAGAGAAAAGGTGGAATGTGAGCTCAAGCTGTGGTCCCGTGGCGTTGATACCAATCTGTTCAACCCGGGCCAGCGGGATCCGGTTTGGCGCCGGTCCCTTGGTTTCGCAGATGATGATATTGTAATCGTTTTTGTCTCCCGCCTGGTTTGGGAGAAAAATCTGAAAATGGTGACCAGCATTTTCGCAAAAATAAAAAGCATGACTTCTTCTGTCCGAACACTTGTAGTTGGTGATGGTCCGGCTCGAAACAAGCTTGCCAAAAGTCTTCCTGATACCGTATTTACCGGTTATCTCGGAGGCCGTGAACTGGCCAGGGCGTATGCCAGCAGTGATGTTTTCTTTTTTCCTTCGGATACGGAAACCTTCGGCAACGTCACTTTGGAAGCGATGTCTTCCGGACTGCCGTCCGTTGTTGCCAGGGCAGTCGGCAATATTTCACTGGTGGATGACGGTCAAACCGGCTACCTGGCGGGAGCCACCGATGAAGAACGGTTTACAAAATGCCTTCTTGACATTATTGAAAACAGCGACCTTCGGGGAAAAATGGCTGATATGTCGCGCAAAAAAGCACAATCCTATGACTGGGACCGGATGCTTGACCAGCTTGTCAGCTATTACAACGAGATAGTGACCTTCAACAACCATCAGGGCAGCTGACTGTCCCGGTAATCCCCATTTCCATCCGCAAGTCGGTTTTTAATTGGCAATAAAAAACGGTTATGAACGGTTTTTCTTTACGGTAGAAAACAATAGATGAAAAATATCCTATTTCATTGCATATTGCCTCTGTAATTCTGTAGCCGACGAAAAAAAAATGAAACGATCGGAATCACTGTACAACAAAAGGTTAATGGTTGTCATACCAGAAAATATTGTGCAATATCACCAATATTGGTTATTTTTAAAGCTTTATTAAGCCAAACTGCATACGATCTAAATGGCCCAATCCGACCAAAAAATCAAACCAGCCGACATCTTTGCCAAAGCATATCAGTTTACGGCAGCTGATGATGTGAAAAAGCAGGGTCTGTATCCTTATTTCAAACCTTTGACGGATACGGACGGCAATGTCGTGGTGATTGAAGGGAAAGAGGTCATCATGGCCGGCTCAAACAATTACCTGGGATTGACCAACGATATCAGGCTGATGGAAGCGGCGCAGAAGGCGATCACAAAATACGGTACTGGATGCACCGGCTCCCGATATCTCAACGGCACACTCGATCTGCACCTCGAACTGGAAGAGAAGCTTTCCGTTTTCATGCGCAAGGATAATTGTGTTCTGTTCAGCACCGGTTACCAGACCAACGAAGGATCCATCCAGACCATTGCCGGACGAAACGATATTATCTTCTCTGATAAGGACAATCATGCCTGTATCGTGACAGGCACGCTCCTTTCCAACGGTCGAACGGTCCGCTACTACCACAACGACATGGAGCATCTGCGAAAGCTCCTGGAGCGGGAGAACGCCTCAACCGGTAAAATCATTGTCAGTGACGGGGTGTTTTCCATGTCCGGATCCCTGGCAAAAATTCCTGAACTTGTGGCACTTTCGAAGGAATTCAACGCCCGGCTTTATCTCGATGATGCGCACGCCATCGGAGTACTTGGTGAAGGCGGACGCGGTTCGGCCTCGGCATTCAATCTCCTGGATGAAGTGGACCTCGTCAGCGGTACGTTTTCCAAATCCTTTGCATCCCTCGGCGGATTCCTTGTAGGGGATCGTGAGGTGATCGAGTATATACGGCATCACTCTCCCGCACACATTTTCAGTGCTTCCATGCCCCCGGCCAACGTGGCTACCGTCCTCAAGGCCCTCGAAATACTTCAGGAAGAGACCTGGCGCCTGGATCGGCTCGAAGAGATATCAAATTACATGCGAAAGGGTCTTGAAGAACTTGGCTTCAACATCTGGACAAGCCAGTCCCCCATCATTCCGGTCGTTATCGGTGACTTGATGGATTGCCTCCGGTTCTGGCGCGATCTGTTTGAAGAGGGAGTCTATGCCAACGCGGTGGTCCCGCCCGCTGTGCCGCGTGGACAATCATTGTTACGCACCAGCTATATGGCCACGCACACCAACGATCAGCTGGACCGTATCCTGGATGCTTTCCGGAAAGTGGGTATCCGTCGGGGCATCATCGACCATAACGGCCATTCACTAATTCAGGTCTGATACGTGGAAAAGGTCAGTATGGATTCAAATAGTGACCTCAGTAACCTCAAAGGGGTGGCTTTTGTCTCCACAGAAGAAGAACGCCGGCAATTCATCGATTTCCCCTACCGCCATTATGCCGACGATCCGGTGTGGGTGCCACCGCTCAAAATCCAGCAAAAAGATCTTCTCAACACGAAAAAGAAACCCTTTTTCAAGGACGCGGAGATGGCCCTGTTCCTGGCCTATGATAACGGTGAACTGGCAGGGAGGATCGCTGCCATCCACAACCATGCATACAATCGTCATAACAACGATACGGCCGGTTTCTTTGGCTTTTTTGAGTGCAATCAGAACCAGTTTGTCGCCGACCTGCTGTTCCGCGTGGTCAGGGACTGGCTGAAGCACAGGGGATGCACCAAGCTTCTCGGGCCCATGAATCCCGGTCTTCTGGATGAGATCGGTATCCAGATAGATGGATTTGAACACCAGCCCGCCATCATGATGCCGCACTCAAAGCCGTACTATGATGAGATGATCCGGAAAGCAGGCCTGAAGAAGGAAATGGATCTGTTTGCCTACAGAGTCACGTCAACAAATGTGCGGGTGGACCGCCTGGACCGTGCATTTGAAATCGTAAAAAAAAGGACTCCCGGAATCGAGGTGCGAAAGATCAACCTTCGCAAATTTGACGAGGAGGTGCGGATCATCCATGATATTTTCAACAGGGCCTGGGCAAAAAACTGGGGCTTTTATGAGATCAGCCTGGAGACCTTCATCCATCTCGGAAAAGAACTTAAAATGATCATCGACACGGACTACGCCCACGTAGCCGAAGTCAACGGGGAACCTGTGGCTTTCTCGATCGCCCTGCCAGATTACAACCAGGTCTTTGCCAAAATGGACGGCACCCTGTTTCCGACAGGCCTGTTCAAACTCCTCTGGCACCGCCGCAAGATCGATTCCATCCGAACGGCATTGATGGGCGTTATACCGGAATACC